>DASTEX010000554.1:0-9290 GCA_035709185.1 Gemmatimonadales bacterium | reverse complement strand
AGGGGGACGAGCCGGCCGACTTCGTTTCGATGGTCATGGAGCTCCGGGAATCGGAGGCCTCGCGGTACACCCTGCGCGATACTCCCGCTTTTACCTGCATCCAGATGTCGATCCGTGACGCGCTCGATTCGCTGGGCGGAGCTCACGAACGGGCGCAGGATGTCGCTCTCAATGGCGACGAAGGGTTCCAGCAGGTGGCTTCACTGGAGGAGATCCCGGACGGCGGGGCTCGGCGAGCGTACCTCGGCAGCGAGGCCATCGCGATCTTCCGGGTGAACGGAAGCCTGCACGCCGTCAGCGACCGTTGTCCTCACGGCCGCGCGTCATTGAGCGAGGGCATCCTCGACCCCGCCCGGAATATCCTCACCTGTCCCTGGCACGGCGGCCAGTTCGACGTCTGCAGCGGCCAGGTTTGCTCCGGCCCTCCCCGGGCGGCGCTCAAGGTCTACCAGGTCCGGCTCGATGGAAAACGGATCCTGGTCCGCTAGATGGAAGATCGGTGGGAGGAAAGCGAATGAAGAGTGCAATTCTGCCAGTCGAAGATGGTCGAAGAGGGTCGAAGATGGTCGAAGATGGCAACCACCTTCGACTGCCTTCGACTGCCTTCGACTGTCTTCGACTGAAGAAGTGCACGCATTCATGCTCATCCATCACTACCTATGCCGATCTCCCCTAGGCCGGCAGGATATGCAGTGCTGCTGGTCGCGTACGGCGGGCCCCGGTCGCTGGACGAGGTCGAACCGTATCTCAACGATGTCCGGGGGGGACGGCCCACCGATCCGGAAGTCGTCGAGGAACTGCGGGAGCGTTACGCGGCCATTGGCGGGAGCTCGCCGCTGCTGGACCGCACCCGGGCGCAGGCCCGGGCCCTGGCCACGGCGCTGGGAAACGACATCCCGGTGTATGTGGGCATGCGGCACTGGCATCCCTACATCGCCGATGTGCTCGGGCAGATCCGGGCTGCGGGGCATCAACGGGTGGTGGCCATCGCCATGGCCCCGCACTTCTCCCGGATGAGCATTGGCGCCTACCAGCATGCCATCGATATTGCGCAGGACGGGATCTGCGTGAACCTGGTGAGGCAGTGGCACGATCACCCGGGGTTTCTCGATGCCGTCGCCGCCCGGGTACGGGAGGCACTGGATCGGTTTCCGGAGGCGGAGCGCGGCAGCGTGGCGCTGATCTTCACGGCCCACAGTCTGCCCCGGAGGATTCTGGCGGAGGGCGACCCCTACCCCGATCAGCTGCAGGCCAGCGTCGATGGCGTGCTCCGGCTGATCGGGAGATCCGAGGCGATCGTTGCCTTCCAGAGCGCCGGACGGACGGCCGAACCGTGGCTCGGACCCGATGCGGGCGAGGTGCTGCGGGATCTGGCCGCGCGCGGTACCCGCAACGTCCTGCTCTGCCCCATCGGGTTCGTGAGCGATCACCTCGAGGTGCTCTATGACGTGGACATCGAGCTTCAGGCGCTGGCGGCGGAGCTGCACCTGACTCTACGACGCACCGAGTCGCTCAACGACAGTCCGCAGTTCATCACCGCGCTGTCCCGCCTGTCGCAGGAGACCGCCGGCGCGGCGGGGTGGGCCTGATGCGCGCGGCTGTTGTCGGGGGTGGCATTGCCGGTCTCACCGCGGCGTATCATCTGGCGGACGCGGGGACCGAGGTGACCCTGATGGAGGCTGGGCCGGTGCTGGGCGGTCAAATCCGGAGCCGGAGTACCGGCGGCTTCCTGATCGAAGAGGGCGCCGAGGGATTCCCGGCGCGACGCACGGCCGTCACACTCCTCTGTGACGAACTGGGTCTCTGCGACAGCCTCCTGCGGCAGCGGGCGCGGAGGAGTTTCCTCTGGCGCAATCAGCGACTCGAGGAACTGGAGCCGGGGACGGCTGCAGCCCGACTGGGACTGGCGGTGGAGCCCGAAGATCTTGGGTCCGGCCTGGTCACGCTCCGGGAAGGCATGGGACAGCTGGTGGATGCGCTGGTCCGCCGGGTCGCCGGCGCGGCCGAGGTCCGGCTGTCGTGCCCGGTCAACCGGCTCAGGGTTAACCGCAGCAGCTGGAGGGTCGGGATTCCAGGTACAACTGTCGAAGCCGACGCCGTCGTTCTGGCCGTCCCGGCTCGCCCGATGGCAGCGCTGCTCGAGCCCGAGCTGGGCCCGTTGCCGCTTCTCAGCGATCTGCCGGCAGGGGACAGCATAACAGTCACGGTCGCGGTTCCGAGCAGCGCGGTTACCCTTCCCGAGAACGCCAGCGGCTTCATTGCCGACGGCGAAGGCCCGTTTCGGGGGTGCAGCTTCTGCTCGGCCAAGTTCGACCACCGGGCACCGGAGGGGTGGGAGCTGATTCGGGTGTTCTTCCGGCCCGATGTGACCAGCCGGCAGGCGTCCGATCAGGACTGGATTGAACAGGCCAAGGCCATCCTGCGCGCCTCGATCGGACTGGATGACCGGGAGCCCCAGGCCTGGATCAGTCGATGGGAAGAGGCGCTGCCCCGGTATCCCGCGGAATTCAGCAACCGGGCGGCGACGCTGACCAATCGAGTAAGACAGCTGGGACGGATAGCAGTTTGCGGCTCGGCGGTTACCAGCGGAGGAATAGATGGAGCAGTACGAACCGCAAAAGCGGCGTTAGCGGTTAGCGGTTAGCGGTTCGCGGTTGGCAACAGTAATTGGGGTCAGACTCCAATTACCCCCATGCATGAGGCAGTTACGGCTAACGACTGACGACTAGCGACTAACGACCAAGGGATGAGAGAAACCAAGTTCCGTCAGGCAGCATGGGTCTATCTACACGTCGCGATCCTCTACGAGGCGGCGGCGTACGTCATGTTCCGGGAAGGGCTGCTCCCTACCCGGTTCGGTCCGCCCGTCATGTGGCTCGGTTTCGCCGCCCTCGTTGCTGCCGCCGTGTTCCTCGGGCTGCTCAAGTGGCAGAACGTCTGGTTCGCGCGGAGCATCTGGCTGTTGCACAGCCTTCGATTGCCGGCCCTGATCCAGGGGGCGTTCTTCGCCGATGCCCAGACCAAGGCGCCCCCCGGCTTCTATATCACTGCCATCGTGGTCGTCATGATCAACCTCTGGATGCTCGCCCGAGCGGGATGGGACTTGTGAAGATTCCCAGCTACCATGCGGTGAGCGGGACCGATGTCTCCGATCTTGCCGGTCAGGTGGCCCGGCAACACCAGCGGGTGAACGACCGGCTGCAGAAGATCGGGAAAGTGGTGGCGGTCATGAGCGGCAAGGGAGGCGTAGGCAAGAGTTACATCGCCGCGGGCGTGGCGCTCGCGACCGCCGAACGGGGGAAGAATGTCGGCGTGCTCGATGCCGACCTCGCCGGTCCCACAACGGCCCAGCTGCTCGAGGCGCGGGGGCCGCTCCTGATCGACGACGACGGGGTGCTGCCGGCCGCCGGCCTCGCCGGGGTCAAGGTCTTCTCCACCGACCTGCTGTTGCACGATGGCGCGCCCTTGCTCTGGCGCGGGGAGGCCAGCGAGTCCTTCATCTATCGGGGCGCGCTGGCCAACGGCGCGGTGCGCGAATTCCTGTCCGACGTGGTCTGGGGCGATCTCGACCTCCTGGTGGTGGACCTGCCGCCCGGCACAGAGCGGCTCCAGGACCTGGCCCAGCTGGTTCCCGATCTGGGAGGCGTGGTCGCGGTAACGATTCCCAGCGAGGAGTCCCGCCGCGCCGTCGCCCGGTCCATTCAGGCCGCGCTCGATGCCGGGCTCCAGGTGCTGGGCGTGGTCGAAAACATGTCGGGCTACCGCTGTCCCGGTTGCGAAACCACGTCGCCCCTCTTTCCCGGCAACGCCGGCGAGTATCTCGCCCGCCAGTTCGGGGTTCCGTTGCTGGAGCAGGTGCCGTTTGACCCGTCGCCCAATCCGGCGGTCCGTCTGTCCGTCCTGAGCAGCGTGATGCTACCATGAAATTCGTTTGTCTGGAGTGCGACCAGCTGATGCAGTACCGGGAGCGTTCCCTCCCGGGCGACGGTACCTTCGGAGCCGCCTTCCAATGCCCCGCCTGCGGCCGCACCATCGCGATGCTGGCGAACCCCATGGAAACTCAGCTGGTGGAATCGCTCGGCGTCCGGATCGGGGGGCGGACGCTGCAGGAACAGCCGCTCGAGCTGCTGCGCACCCAGCTCGCGGGACGGGACGACGCGTTCGTGGAGCCCGGGGCCGATCGACTCAACGGCGCGGTCTCCTGGTCACCCGAGGCCCAGGAGCGGCTGGCCCGGGTGCCCGGCTTTGTCCGCGGCATGGTGAAGCGGATCTACACCGAGTATGCCAAAGAGCATGCGATCGCCTGCATCACGCCAGGCGTCATGGACCAAGCTCGATCCGAGCTCGGGCTGGAGGGGATGTGACCGACCGGGACCAGCGTCAGGTCGGCGACCTGGTGGTCCAGATCGACCGGGGGCTCTGCGTGGGCTTCGGCGACTGCATCGACGCCGCCCCGAGCGCCTTCCAGCTCGACAGCGAGACCGTTGCGGTGTTCACCACGCCGGAATCTCTGGGCCGAGAGGAGCTCCTGCGGGCGTGCCACGCCTGTCCGGTGGACGCCATCACGGTGTGGGACGCGGAAGGTCGCCAATTGGTCCCTTGACAGTCTCTTTTGTGAGCCGCATATCATAGCAATCAGGGCAGTTTTTCATCTTCTCGTCAGCCGCAGTCCTTCACGAGGGCCGCCGACTCAGGCCGGAGGAGGGACCTAGTGTACAGGGAGATCTTTGTCCCTGTCGATAACTCGCAGCATTCGGACTGGGCGGTCGATCGTGCGATCGAGATCTGCCGGCGGTCCGGAGGGCGCGTCACCGGCAATCACGTCTACGCCGCACGTCTGCACGACGTGCGGTTCCGCCAGCTTGAGACCGGACTTCCCGCCCAGTTCCAGACCCCAGAAGAGATCAAGAAACAGCGCCGGATCCACGACAAGCTGATCGAAAAGGGTCTGCAGCTCATCGCCGACAGCTTCCTCGACCAGCTGGGCGAGCGCTGCGGCGGCGCGGGGGTACCGCTGGTACGCCAGCTGCTCGAGGGCATCAACTACGAAGAGATCGTCAAGGAGGTCAACCGGGGCGAAGGCCGGCTTCCCGGCCTGATCGGGTTCGATCCCAATCGCGCGGCCGGGTACGACGGCGGCGAGAAGACCCGCACCGACGTCCGGCTGGGCGACGACGGCCGGATCGTGGCGGAGGACGAGGACGCCGCCGCCCGGGTGGTCGGCAGCTCCGGCCGCCTGTACGACCTGGTCGCGATCGGCGCGCACGGCCTCGGCCGCCAGCCATTCAGCCAGCTGGGCGGCGTGGTGGCGCGGGCGCTGCGGCAGATCGAGAAGGACATGCTGATCGTCCGGAGCGACGCCCCGCTCGAGGGCGGCCGGTTCCTGGTGTGTGTCGACGGCTCGTCCTACAGCTACCGCTCCATGCGGGTGGCGCTGGAACTGGCGCAGGAATTCGGCGCCTCGCTTTATGCCTGCAGCTCGTTCGACGTCGAGTACCACCACGTCGTGGTCCACAACATCCAGGACGTGCTGTCGGTCCAGGCGTCCAAGGTGTTCAAGTTCGAGGAGCAGGAAGAGCTCCACAACAACATCATCGACAAGGGTCTGCTCAAGCTGTGCCAGGCCAACCTCAAGCGGGCGGAGGTCATGGCGCAGGAGTTCCCCGACGTTCCCCTCAAGACCCAGATCCTGATCGGCAAGCCGTTCCAGGTGATTCTGCAGTGGGCCGAAGAGATCCAGCCCACCCTGCTCATTGCCGCTCGCCATGGCGGTCACCGGATCGAAGGCACCGACCTCGGTTCCCAGGCCGAGAACCTGGTGCGGCTGGCGCCCTGCAGCGTGTTGCTCACCGGAACGGCCGGGATCCGGCCGGAAGACATTCCCTGGATCGAGGAAGACGGCGTCGCGTCGATTCCGTGGGCCCCCGAAGCCGAGGTCCGGATCCTCCGGGTACCGCCGTTTGCCCAGGGAATCGCCCGGAAGGCGGTGGAAGAATTCGTGATCGAGCAGGGAGGCGACATCGTCACCAATCCCCGGCTCGATACCGCCATCCAGAAGCTGCTCCCGACCCACATGCAGCTCATCATGGGCATCGGCAGCGCGGAGGAGATCGCGCTGGCGGAAGTCAAGGCCGAGGAACAGCTCCGCAAGACCCGCGTAGTGGGACATGATGACGATCCGCTGCCGTCCGAGCCGGTGGTCGAGACCCGTTGTCCCGTCACCGGACGGGTGGGCACCCGCCCGCGGACCGAGGCGGACCCGATCGAGTGGACCCACGAGGCCTATCAGCGACTCCAGGCGGTGCCGCTCATCGCCCGGCCCCTGGCCCGGAATACCGTCGAGCGCTTCGCCCGCAACCACGAGGTCTGGCGGATCACGACCCGGGTGATGGACGAGAACAAGCAGGCGATGATCGAAGCCGATGAGTTCGACGTGAACACCATGATGGTGATGTTCAACGAGCTCCGCGCCCGGCAGATCCGGGCCGAGGCCGAGAATGGTGACGCGCTGTCGCCGGAAATGCGCCGTTTCATCGAGGAAGCGAAGGCGGCCGGGGTCACCCGCTGTCCCATCCGGGATATCGAGGCCTCGATGGACCAGTGTCCCGTCGATTTCAAGACGGTGAAGCCGGAAGATGCCAAGGCCGCGGTGGCCCGGCTGCTCCAGGAAGATGGAAGGACCTGACCCCAATGGGGTGAATACGCTGGCCCGGGTGGGAGAACTTCCGGCCTTCGAGCAGGCCGGAAGCGGCGCCGTGCCGCACGTCATCGCCTGGAACCTGACGCGCCGGTGCAACCTGGAGTGCGCCCACTGCTACATCGCGGCCGGACCCCACGAATCGGCTGAAGGCGAGCTCTCCACCGATGCCTGTCTCCGCATCGCCCGTGAAATCCTCGAGCTCAATCCCGCGCCCTTCATGATCCTCTCGGGCGGGGAGCCGCTGCTCCGACCCGACCTCACCCGGATTGCGGCGCAGCTATCCTCCCGGGGCGCCACGGTCGTGGTCGGGACCAACGGGACGCTGCTCACCGACGAGCGGATCGCTGCCCTCAAGCAGGCCGGCGTCACCGGCGTGGCCGTCAGCGTCGACTCGCTCCGGTCGGAATACCACGACCGGTTCCGCCACGGCGCCGGCTCCCTCGAAGCCACCACCGAAGCCCTGACCCGGCTCCGCGCCCAACGGCTCGACTTCATCATCCAGACGACCGTCACCAAGGGCAATCGGGGCGAGCTGGAGCGGCTGGTCACCTGGGCCGCCGAGCAGGGAGCCGTGGCCTTCAACTGCTATTTCCTGGTGCCGACCGGGCGGGGCGCCCGCCTGTCCGACCTGGACGCGACCGGTTACGAGGCGGTGCTGGGTGACCTGGTCCGTTACCACACTCGATATCTGGGCCGGATGATGGTGCGCGCCAAGTGCGCGCCCCACTTCATGCGGCTGGTGCACCAGACGACACCCGATTCGCCGGTACTCAATTACCAGACGCGCTGCCCTTGCGGGACCCAGTACTGCCGGATCACGCCCGACGGCAAGCTCACGCCCTGCCCCTACCTGCCGGAGGAAGCGGGCGACTTGCGCCGCCAGTCGTTTGGCGAGGTCTGGCGCAACGCCGCGCTGTTTCATCGGCTGCGCGAGGCCGCGCTGGGCGGACGGTGTGGCCGGTGCGAATACCGCCAGGTGTGCGGCGGGTGTCGCGCCCGGGCCTTCGCGACGCAGGGCGACTACCTGGCCGAGGACCCGGCCTGCGCGTACCAGCCGCCGGTGCCCGCCCTCGAACTGGTCGCGCCGAAGGCGGTCACGTACGGCACGCCGGTGCAGCCGGACCTGGTCTGGACCGAGGAGGCGCGCCGCCGGCTCGACCGGGTTCCGTCGTTCGTCCGGGGAGTGGTGGTGAAACGGCTGGAGCAGTACGCCCGGAGCCACGGGCACTCCGCCGTGACGGTGGAGCTGTTGCGGGAAGTGCGGGAGCGCATGCCGATCGATTTCTCTCAACGCCGGCCCTTCTTCCTCGACGATGCCTGAACTCTTTCTGCTCCAGGCCGCCGCCGATACCGCCGGCGCATACGGCAACTTCCCCGGCATCGGCGCCCGCGGCGCGGTGTGGATCGCGGCCGAGGTTCACCTCATGTTCGCGGCCTTCGTGCTGGGCGTGCCGATGTTCGCCGTGATCACCGAGCTGATCGGTATCGTCGGCAAGGACGCCAAGTACGACAAGCTCTCGAAGGAGTTCACCCGGCTGCTGGTGTTCGCCTACAGCGCCACGGCGCTCTGGGGCGGAATGCTGCTGTTCTTCCTCACCACGCTCTATCCCCGTTTCTGGGGCCACATGTCGCGCCTCTTCGGGCTCTCCATGTGGATCTATGCCGGCCTCTTCTTCATCGAGTCGTTCACCCTCTACCTCTATTACTACGGCTGGGACCGCTGGAATCTGGGCCGGGCCAAGTGGGGCCACTGGGGACTGGGCGTCCTGCTCAACGTCTGGGGCACCATCGTCATGTTCATCGCCAACGGCTGGCTCACGTACATGATGTCGCCGCCGTCCGGCGTGAGCGCGGAGACGCTGCCGGAGGAGGTCGGGCTCTGGAACGCGATCGCCAACGCCACCTGGATGCCGATCAACATCCACCGGCTGATCGCCAACGCGGTCTTCGGCGGGGCGATCGTGGCCGCGTACGCCGGATACCGGTTCCTCTCGGCCAAGACCGACGAGGAGCGGGCCCATTACGACTGGATGGGCTACGTCGGGAATTTCATCGCCATCTCCACCTTCATCGTCCTCCCCTTCGCGGGCTATTACCTGGGCCGGGAGATCTACGAGTTCAACCAGCAGATGGGCATTACGATGATGGGCGGGTTCATGAGCTGGCTCTGGATCGTGCAGGCCGTTTTGATCGGCGTGCTCTTCCTCGCGGCCAACTACTACCTCTGGATCGGCATGGGCCGGATCCCCGGCGCCGAGCGGTTCCGGCCCTACACCAAGTGGATGCTGCTGGTGCTGGTGATCTGCTGGATCGTGTGGGGGACGCCGCACACCATGATCGCGAGCCGCGCGGAGCTGGCGGCGATGGGCGGGTCGCACCATCCGTTCCTCAACGTGCTGGGCGTGATGAGCGCCAAGAACACGGCCGTCAACCTGATGATCCTCACCACCTTCCTGTCGTTCCTGATGTACCGCCGGGCCAACAAGCTCCCCACCGTGCCCTGGGCCCGGACCGGCACCATGATCCAGTCCGCCATGTTCGTGATCGCCGCGGGCGTGGTGCTGTTCTACGGCGTGTACGGGTACTTCGT
>DASTEX010000553.1:0-5096 GCA_035709185.1 Gemmatimonadales bacterium | reverse complement strand
TGTTCAGCCGGAGGTCGCCCGGCAGGGCGTCATCCACGATGGAGGGATGCACCCAGTAGCGGTTCACGGTGATGTTCTCCGTGACCGGGTTCCGGGGCTCGCCCGCCGCCGTGCTGTAGGCGTAATACACGCCAGTGGCCAACGATGCCGGGAGGCCGGCCGTGGTAATGAACGACGCGTCGATCGCCGTGGACGCCTGGGCCCAGCAGGCCGCGCAGTCGAGGAACGTCGCCCGGTGGACCAGCACCTTGGCCGCGAGCGCCCGGTTGAACAGGGCGAAGGTGGACGGGGTGCTGAAGCCGGTGAAGCCCGGCGGCATATTGAAGGGGAACGCCGCCCCGCCGGCCTGGAGATCGGCCAACGCCTCGTCCAGCAAGGTGCTCACCGCCTGCTCCGCCTCGTCGAACGACACGAACGGGGCGGGCGGATCGGTGATGGGATGATCGACATCGATCGGCATGCCCAGGGGCCCCCGGCTGATGGCGATCCGGTGCATGTGCCAGGCCTTGATGGTCTTGGCGTATCCCGAGGAGGCGCTGATTTCCTCGGGGGTGATGCCGACGCCGTTCGGCAGGGCCGCGAGGTAGGTATTGATGGTGCGGATCGCCTGGTAGCCGCCAGCCCAGACGCCGCCGGCCCGGCCGCCTGCGTCCTGGGGACCGCGGATCTCCTCGTTGGTCTAGCGAGGATCGTTCCCCAACAGGTTGTAGCCCTCGCGGCCGTAGATCCCCCACTGCTGGATGATGCCGGCCACGTCGTTCTGGGCCTGAGCAGCGATGCCGACAGCGGCGCGCCCCAGCACCTGCCGGGACGGCGTGCCGGTCAGCTCCTCCACCGTCGGTGCATTGGTGTTCCGGAGGTCGAATTCGGCGCACCCGCCCGCGAGCAGCGCCAGGCTCAGCGCCGCGCCGAGGGACCGAACGACCCGGGTCGTGGAATATGTGTTAGGCATCAGAACGCCACTCCAACGCTGAAGAAGACGGCGCGGCTGGGCGGATACGGAGCCACGTCGAGGTTGTTCCGGATCGCCGCGGCGCCGACGTTCGCGACCTCGGGATCGAGACCGTCGTAACTCTGGAAGGTCAGCAGGTTACGGCCGCTCAGGCTCAGGCGCACGTTGTCGACGCCCCAGCCCAGGCTCTGGACCCAGGACTTGGGCAGATCGACGCCGATGTTCACTTCCCGCAGCTTGAGGAACGTCGCATCGGCGATGTAGCAGGTCATCGCGCCCCTGAGATAGCAGTTGTTGTAACGATTCTCCCAGGTGGGCTCACCGTAGTCCGCAGCATTGCTGGCGTCGTCATAGAGGAACGTGGTCAGATCGATCACGCTGCCGCCCTGCTGCCAGTCGAGCACGAAGCTCACGTTGAGCGACTTGTAGGTGATGTCGTTGACGAACCCGACCCGGAAGTCCGGGTTGCTGTTGCCGATCTGCACGTTGATCGAGCTGACCGAATCGCCGTCGGCGTAGTACTCCCGCCCGATGATCTGGGTCAACGGCTGGCCCACTTCGACGAACGTGACACCCAGGCCGCCGAAGCCGCTGAGCGGGGGACGGAAAGACGGCAGACCAGCCAGGTCCACCACTTCACTGGTGTACGAGGTAAAGGTGCCGCGGGCAACCCACTGCAGGTTTCGATTCTGAATCGGAGTGTAGCCCAGGCCCAGTTCGAAGCCCTGGTTCTCGATCTCACCGCCATTGAAGATCTGGCTGGTGAACCCGGTGGACGGCGCCGGGACCCGCTGGAGCAGCAGGTTGGTGGTGCTGCGGCGGAAATAGGTGGCGTCCCAGGTCAGGCGTCCGTCCCTCGCGGCGCCGTCGATGCCGGCTTCCCACTCCTTGAGCCGTTCGGGCTCGACCCCGGGGAACCCGGCCGCGCCGGCCACGGTGAAGCCGTTGGCCTGGCCGAACTGGGGGGTATTGAGGTTGGTGAACTTCTGTCCGAAGAGCGGCTGGTTGCCGGTCTCGCCGTAGGCGGCCCGCAGCTTGATCTCGCTCCCGGCGCCAAGCACATCGGTGAACCGATAGGAGCCGGACAACTTCGGGAACACGAAGTACTTGTCGATGTCGCCGTTCACGCTGCTCCGCTCGGCCCGGAGACCGCCCTGAAGCAGGAGCCGGTCATCGAGCAGGCGCACTTCCTCCTGAGCATACAGCGCCAGGGTCCGTTCCTCGGTCAGGGTCTCGAACGAGGTGGTCGTGGTGCCCTGCCCCACGTTCTGCTGTCCCGGGATCAGGTTGGTCGTGGTGGCCCGGGCGGTCTTGAGCCTGCGGTCCTCGAACTGGAAGCCGAGCGAGGTGGTGGCGGACCAGGTACCGGTGGCGAACACGTGCACGCCATTCACGTTCCAGTTGTAGTACTTGCTGTCGGCGTTGCCTTCGAGGGCGACACCGGGCTCGGCCTGGTTCCGCTCCCAGAACAGTTCGTTCGGGGTCCAGATGTCGTTGTTCTGGTTGAAGACGTCGAGGCCCACCCCGCCCACCAGCTTGAAGCTGTGACGGTCGCTCTGCACCGCCTGCCAGATCGCGTTGATGCCGCCGGTGAACCGGTTGGTCTGCTCCTGGTTCCGGGCCAGCTCGGTGGTCTGGATCGGGTTGGACTGGATGCCCCAATCAGGATCGGGGAAGGTGCCGTCCGGGTTCCGGGCTTCGAGGTTCACGAAGCTCGGGGTGTAGGCCAGGGCATAGCCGTGGCAGCCGAAGTTGTTGCAGTTGTTGTTCCAGCCCCGGGCATGCTCGGCCCGGTTGTAGACGCTGCTGACCTTGACCTCGACCTTGGAGCTCAGGGTCTGGTCGATGTTGGCCCGGATGGACTGCCGGCTGAATCCGGTGTTGGGCTCGATGCCCTCGTCCCGCTTCCAGGTACCGGTGATGAAGTAGCGGGTGGTCTCCGATCCGCCGCTCACGTCGCCCACGGTCTCGTAGGACAGGTTCCGCTGGCTGAAGACCTGGTCGTAGTGATCGAAGTAGACCGATTCATTACTGCCGAAGTACTTGTCGGCAATGGCCTGCCCATAGGCATCTGCCGCCTCGGTCTTGGTCCAGCGGCGGCCTTCCAGCTGCCGCAGCGGCGAGAACATGCCGAACCGCTGGGAGATGTTGGCCCGTGGCCGGCCAGCCGTGCCCCGGATGGTGGTGATCACCACCACGCCGTTGGAGGCCTTCGAACCGTAGATCGACGAGGCCGCCGCGCCCTTCAGTATCTCGATGCTGGCGATGTCGGTCGGGTTGATGTCGGCCACCCGGTTGACCGCGTCGTCCTCCGAGGCGAAGGCGCCGGCGTTGACCGTGCTCCGGCCGCTCAGCACCCGGGCGTTGGAGTAAATGACGCCGTCGATAACGTAGAGCGGATCGAACGCACCCAGGATCGTGTTGTTGCCCCGGATCTGCATCTGGATACCGCCGCCGGGGGCTCCCGAGTTCGACTGCAGGTTGACGCCCGTGATCTTGCCGACCAGGGCGTTCTCGATGGTGGGAGCCGAGACCTTCGAAAGGTCTTCACCGCTGACGTAGGCGATGGCGGTGGTGGCACTGCGCCGTTCCACCGAGGTCGCCTGGCCCGTGACCACCACCTCGCTCAGCTTGAAGACGTCCTGCTCCATCTGGACGTCCAGGGTGCCCTGATTGGCCGGAACCACCACTTCGACCCGCCCATAGCCGATGGCCCGGAACATCAGCCGGACCTCGCCCTGCGGCGCGGTGATGGTGTATCGGCCCTCAGGATTGGTGCGAGCGGTGCGATACCGCAGCTGCCCGACGACGCTGACTTCCGCGTCGAGTGGCTGGGGGTCTGCCCCGGCTCGGGTCACCCGGCCAGCGATCTGCCGGTCCTGAGCGGCCAGAACCCCCGGCGCCAGCAGCAGCGCTGCCATCGCAAAGGTCGACCGCCAGAGAACGCGTGTGACCACAAGTCCTCCGCATGCAAAAAGGTTGTTGAACGAGAACTGCGGAAACTCCGCTAACCTCGGCACTGCTGGTACTGAGTCCTGGAACTCACGGCACTGAGTACTGAGCCTCCCGGCGGTGACTGACCAGGAGTCCCGATACGACGGCAGGTGCCCGGCCGGCGGAAAACGGCGGGCCACCGGATCGGCATTCAGCGGCGAGGTGGGCCGCGATCTATGTCGCTGCGTGACGAGGACGGTTTGCAGGAACCACGCCGGTCGAGCTTCCAGGCTAAGGCGTTGCTGCGCTTGATGATCTGCTTAACAGCCGCAGCTCCTGGTTCGTGTGGTTTCGACACGACATCGCTCGCATCCGTGTCGAAAACACAGCCGGAGGTGACTCCGCAGCCGCCAAATATCCCTCCCCGCTAACCGGGCGCAAGTCGGCGCCTCCCAGCATTAGTTTTCTCCTCATGACCGCCTCACGCGTCATCCGGGTGGGCCTGGTTCAGCGGGCCTGCGGCGAAGACGTCGCGGCCAACACCCGCGCCACCGCCCTGGGCATCCGGGAGGCCGCCGCGCGCGGAGCGCAGATCGTCTCCACCCAGGAGCTCTACCGGTCGCGCTACTTCGCTCAGACCGAAGACCACGGGTTCTTCGCCCTGGCCGAGCCGATCCCCGGCCCGACCACGGCGGCGCTCCAGGACCAGGCGGCCGAGCTGGGTGTGGTGATCGTGGCCTCGTTGTTCGAGAAGCGGGCCGAAGGGTTGTATCACAACACCGCGGCGATCATCGACGCCGACGGGACCTATCTGGGGAAGTACCGCAAGATGCACATCCCGGACGATCCCCAGTATTACGAGAAGTTCTATTTCACGCCGGGCGACCTGGGCTTCCGGGTCTGGGACACGCGGGTGGGACGGATCGGAGTGCTGATCTGCTGGGATCAGTGGTACCCCGAAGGCGCCCGGCTCACCGCCCTCCAGGGCGCCGAGATCCTGTTCTATCCCACGGCCATCGGCTGGCTGCCGCCGGAGAAGGAGGAATACGGGAGCCGGCAACAGGCCGCGTGGGAGACGATGCAGCGGAGCCACGCGATCGCGAACGGCGTCTTCGTGGCGGCGGCCAACCGGGTGGGGTTCGAGCCCAGCCCCGGCGGCGGGATCGAGTTCTGGGGCGGGAGCTTCATCTCCGATCCCAGCGGGCAGCTG
>DASTEX010000552.1:0-5020 GCA_035709185.1 Gemmatimonadales bacterium | reverse complement strand
ACGAAGGCCTCGAGCCCGGCAAAGAGATGATTGAAGGCGAGCAGGACCAGCCAATCCTCCCGTTCCTGCCGCTTGCCTTCGATGGCTTCGTCGGTGTCGCCCCGTTCCTTGAGATACTGCAACTCGCGGTCGGCCTTGATGCTCATGCCCAGCGTCACGCCTTCCCAGGCGAGGAAGAGCCCGCCGGTGAGCCGGCGTCCCAGCTTGGCCTGGGCCCAGCCGGGAATGACCAGCGAGCGGAAGAAGCCACCCATCGGGCTCACGGGGGAGCGGCGGTAGATCGACGTATCCTGCGGCTGGCGCACGGCGACGCCGGCCGTGTCAGCCGGGGGCGTGACCCGAGTGGTATCCTGGGCAAGCGCAGGACTCGCAAGCAGGAGGAGTGCCAATACCAGGCGGGCAGACGGGAGCGTGTGGGAATCGAACCCACCGGAGACGCCTGAGGCGCCTCCGTCGCGGTTTTGAAGACCGGCCGGACCACCAGGCCCGATCCGCCCCCTTACAGTCGTGAGTCGCGAGTCTCTAGTCACTAGCCTCTCATCGACTGAGATCCGTGGCCTATGCGCCCTTGACGGCGATGCACTCGATTTCCACCCGCACCCCGCGGGGCAGACCGGCGGCCGCGACGGTCGAACGGGCCGGACGATGGTCCCCGAAGTGGCGGGCGTAGACCTCGTTCATCGCGGCGAAGTCGGCCATGTCGGCCAGGAACACCGTCGTCTTCAGCACCCGGTCCAGGCCCGATCCCGCCGCTTCCAGCACCGCCTGGAGATTGCGGAAGACCCGCTCGGTCTGTTCCGGCACTCCGCCCGACACCACTTCCATGCTGGCGGGATCGAGCGCGATCTGGCCCGCGGTGAACACCAGGTCGCCCCAGGTGGTGGCCTGGCTGTAGGGACCGATGGCCCTGGGGGCGCGGTCGGTGTGAACGGTTCCAATCATTTGAGGCCCTTGGTCTAGGGTGCCGGGTGCCGGGTACCGTGTGCCGTTCAGCGTGCCAGGTGCAGGGTTCAGTTCAGTGTGCGTAACGATGCAACATGCGTAACTCAGAGCCAGGCACCCCTTCCCGGAACGAAGCACCCTGCACGGCACTGGGCACCCGGCACGGCACCTGGCTCCCGGCACGCGGCACCCGCTTCATCAGAAGAGTCCTTCAATGGTCCCATCCGCCTGCACCCGCATCGCCTCGGCCGCGGGCGTCTTCCCCAGTCCCGGCATCGTCATGATGTCGCCGGCCAGCGCCACCACGAAGCCCGCGCCGGCCGCGGGATAAATGTCCCGAATGGTAATCCGGAAGCCTCGCGGGCGGCCCAGCCTGGTGGGGTCGTCGCTGAAGGAGTACTGGGTCTTGGCGATGCACACCGGCGTGGCCCCCAGCCCCATGGCCTCGCACTGCGCCACGGCGCGCTGGGCCGGCGGCAGCAGGTCGACGCCGTCGGCGCCATAGATCTCCCGCGCGATGGCGTCGATCTTGGCCGGGATCGGCAGGCTGGTGTGGTAGAGCGGCCGGAAGGCGGCCTTGCCTTCCTCCAGCAGGTCCAGCACCGCGCGCGCCACCGCTTCCCCGCCCTCGCCGCCCCGGCCCCACACGTCCGACAGCGCCGCCCGCACGCCCCAGGAGGCGCAGGCGTCGAGCACGGCGTCCACTTCTTCGGGGGCGTCGCTCACGAACTTGTTGAGGGCCACGACCACCGGCACGCCGAACTTGCCCACGTTGGCCACGTGGGCCTCGAGGTTCGCCAGTCCCCGCGTGACCGCGGCCACGTCGGGGGTGCCTAACGCCGCCTTGTTGACCCCGCCGTGCATCTTGAGGGCCCGCACCGTTGCTACTACCACGGCCGCCTCGGGGTTGAGCCCACCCATGCGGCACTTGATGTCGAAGAACTTCTCGGCTCCCAGATCGGCGCCGAATCCCGCCTCGGTCAGCACCAGATCCGACAGCGAGAGCCCCAGCCGGGTCGCGGCCAGCGAGTTGCACCCGTGGGCGATGTTGCCGAAGGGACCGCCGTGCACCAGGGCCGGCCCCCCTTCCAGGGTCTGCACCAGGTTCGGCAGCAGGGCATCCTTGAGCAGCAGGGTCATGGCGCCGGCGGCCTTGAGATCCGCAGCCGTCACCGGCCGCTTGTCCCGGGTCAGGCCCACGATGATGCGGCTGAGCCGCGCCTCGAGGTCGGTGAGATCCGTCGCCAGGCAGAGAATGGCCATGACCTCGGAGCCGGGGATGATGACCCAGCGCTCCTCCCGGGTCGGCCCGCCGTTGAGCCCGCCCAGCCCGATCACCGCGGACCGGAGCGCCCGGTCGTTCATGTCGATGGTGCGGGGCCAGGTGATGCGCCGGGGATCGAGCCCCAGCGCATTGCCCTGGTGAAGATGATTGTCCAGCATCGCCGAGAGGAGATTGTGGGCCGAGCTGATGGCGTGGAAGTCCCCGGTGAAGTGGAGATTGATCTCCTCCATCGGGACGACCTGGGCATAGCCCCCGCCCGCCGCGCCGCCCTTGACGCCGAAGACCGGCCCGAGCGAGGGCTCGCGGATGCAGACCATCACCTTCGTGCCTAACCGGCGGAACGCCTGGGCCACCCCTACGGTGACGGTGGACTTGCCTTCCCCGGCCGGCGTGGGATTGATCCCGGTGACCAGCACCAGCCGTCCCCGGGGGGAACGCCGCCGGATGGCTTCCGGCGTGATCTTGGCCTTGTGACGGCCGTAGGGGAGAATCTCGTCCGGGCCCAGGCCGGCCTCGGCGGCCACTTCGGTAATGGGCCGGAGAACCGCGGCCTGGGCGATGGCGATATCGGTCGGTACCTGAGTCAGCGTTTGAGTCATGGGTCGCTAGTCACTGGTCGCTGGTCTGCCGTAACCGGGGTCCGAACACCCGGGCGGCGTTCTCGCCGGTCCGGGCGATGCACTCGTCCACTTCCATTCCTCTCACGTCCGCCAGACGCTCGGCGGTGGCCCGCACGAACGCGGGCTCATTCCGTTTCCCCCGGTAGGGAACCGGCGCCAGGTAGGGCGCATCGGTCTCCACCAGCAGCCGGTCGGCCGGCACCTCGCGGATCAGGTCGTCCTGCTGCCAGTTGCGGAAGGTGATCATCCCGCTCCACGAGACGTAGTGCCCCAGGGCCACAGCGGCCCGAAGCAGGTCCGGGCCGCTCGAATACGAATGCAGGATCGCCACCGCCTCCGGATGATTCCGGAGGATACTGATCACGTCGGTGTCGGCCTCACGCGCGTGAATCACGGCCGGCCGGCCGGCCGCGGCCGCCAGGTTCATCTGGGTCTCGAACACGGCCCGCTGCTGTTCGCGAGGGGAGAAGTCATAGTGGTAGTCGAGCCCGGTTTCCCCCACCGCCACCACCGCCGGGTCCCGCAGCGCTTCCTCGAGCCACCGGGCCGTGTCATCGCTCCAGTGCCTGGCTTCGTGCGGATGCAGGCCGGCGGTGGCGGACACATCGGGTTCCCGTCGGGCCAGAGCCAGGGCGCTGGCGGCCCGTTCCGGCGTCTCTCCGATGATCACCACGTGCCGGACGCCGGCCGCGCGGCTCCGGACCAGCACCGCCTCGCGGTCAGCCTCGAAGGCCGGATCCGCGAGGTGGCAATGGGTGTCGATCAGCACGGCCGGTCAGGTGACCGGCTGCGCCTTCCGCCCCGGCGGACTGGATGGGGCCGGTGGAGTCTTGGAGGCGGGCCGGAGCTGCTTGACCGCCGCCCCGGGCCAGCGACGCTCGATCCACAGGAGCACCGGCGAGGCGATGTACATCGACGAGAAGGTCCCGATGATCACGCCATAGAGCATCACCAGCGCGAAGTTTCTGACCACTTCGCCGCCCAGGGCTGCCAGCGCAATCAGGCTGCCCAGCGCGGTCGAGCCGGTGAAGACCGTCCGCGGCAGGGTTTCGTTGATCGACCGGTTGAGCAACGCGACGAAATCCTCGCGCTGGTACTTCCGCAGGTTCTCCCGCACCCGGTCGAGCACCACGATGGTGTCGTTGAGGGAGTACCCCACGATCGAGAGAATGCCGCCCACGATGAACAGGTTGACCTCGATCCGGGCCAGCGCGATGAAACCGATGGTCGAGACCACGTCGTGCAGGGTGGCGACCACGGCGGCGACGCCGAAGCGCCATTCGAACCGGAAGGCCAGGTAGATCAGCACCGCCACGAATGAGAGCAGCACCAGCCAGACCGCCTGGGTCCGGAGCTCACCGCCCACCTTGGGACCCACGGCGTCGGTCTGGAGCACCCGGTAGTTTCCCTGGCCCAGCGAGCGGTCCAGCGCGGTCGTCACCGCGCTGCTGGTGGCCTGGGTGTCGTTCGGATCGGCTCCCTCCCGGGCGCCGAGCGCCCGGATGGCGAACTCCCGGTCCGACCCGAAGCGCACGATCTCGGCCCCGGTAATGCCTTCGGCGGCCAGGGCGGAGCGGATGATGCCCTCGTCGGTCGGCTGGGTGGTCTCGATCTGCACCAGCGTCCCGCCGGTGAAATCGATGCCGTAGCGCATGCCCCGGGTCAGGAACATGAACAGGCCGGGCAACAGCAGCAGCGCGAAGCCGATGGCGGCGCGCCAGCGGCTGCCGATGAAGTCGTAATTGGCGTTGGCGAAAAGTCGCATGGTCAGATACTCAGGGCCTGCATCGCGGGACGGCGCTGCAGCCAGATCATGAAGAAGGTGCGGGTCACGAAGATGGCCGTGATCATGGATGCGACGGTACCGATGACCAGAGTGATGGCGAAGCCCTGGATCGGACCGGTGCCGAACTGGAACAGGAACAGGGCCGTCAGGATGGTGGTGACGTTGGAGTCGATGATGGCGCTCATCGCGTGCTTGAAGCCTTCATCCACCGCCAGCCGGACGGTTTTCTTGAGCTCCAGCTCTTCCCGGATCCGCTCGAAAATCAGGACGTTGGCATCGACCGCAATGCCGATGGAGAGCACCAGTCCCGCCAGGCCGGGGAGGGTCAGGGTGGCATCGAACAGGGCCAGCGTGCCCAGGGTAAAGAGGATGTAGAGCACCAGCGCG
>DASTEX010000551.1:0-7488 GCA_035709185.1 Gemmatimonadales bacterium | reverse complement strand
CTTGAGGGTGGCGGGGCCGACCAGCAGTGCCAGCAGCACGACCGCGGCAATGGCTCCGGCCACGGCCCCGGCATGCTTCAGCCGGGTGGCCTCGATCCGGCGGCCGTCATCCGCTTCCCGGATCCGGGAGATGGCCTGGGCCACGACCTGCTCGGCCAGCGCGGCAGATTGCGAGGAACCGTTGGCCTGCTCCACCGCGCTGACCAGGAGCGCCTCCATCCCCGGCTCGTGCTCCTCGATGTAGCGGGCGATCTGTTCGTTGGTGACGCGGCGCAGCAGCGGCAGCAGAATGAAACGCAGGAGGACCGCGGCCAGGACGAGATAGCCGCCGATGCGGAACCCGGTGACGGCGGTGGGGTCGAACCGCAGGCCTTGCAGCACCAGGCCGCCCAGCAGCAGCCAGATGAGTCCCGCGCCCAGAACTATCCCCATGCCCTGCAACATCATGCGCAGACGCCAGCGGTTCCGGACCCGGGCCACCAGCTGGAACAATTCCTCGCGCGTCCTGGGACTCATCTCTTACCTCCCTGCCCCGCTTACCCGAACCATACCCGGTCGGCGGTTGGCAACCAACGTCTCGGCCGCCAGGAGCAGCACCGCAGCGGCCAGCAGGTACCACCATAGACCTTGACGCCGCTCGACTTCCTGGGGTGTCAGGTCGGCCAGCTCGTTCCGGGGCGGCAGCGAATCCACCGCACCGGTGGCGAGTCTCAGGTCTTCGGGATCGAACCACTCCAGCCGGGCTTCCTCGGGCGGCACATTGGCCGCCAGCACGCTCAGGAGCCGGCCGCCGGAGCCGGCCTCGCGCACTTCCCAGAAGCCGCCCGCGTCGAGGGCGATCGCCAGCGCGCCGCCGGTGACTTCGCGCCGCGCCCGTTCCCCCGTGGGACTCACGACTACAACCGCGCGGTCGCGACCGCCGAGCTGCTCGTTGCCGAGGCTGGCCACTTCCCCCACGGCCCAGGCCGGCGAGCGCTCGACGTACCCCGCCGCGTACTGCGCCAGCTGGTGCACCAGCGGCAGAAACACGGGCTGGAGCGGGAGATCGCTCCACACATTGTCCAGGGCGGAGCTCCAGATCAGCACCCGCCCGCGTCCGACCCGCGCCTCGGCCAGCGCGGCCGAACCGTCGTCGTGCCGGGCCAACACCAGGAGCGAATCATCCTCGAGCCGGCGGTAACGCCACACGCGGGTGCTGCCGAAGTCGCCCGAGCGGGGGCCGCGGAACGGCTCGAAGACCGGGTGCTCGCGACCCAGCGCACCCAGGCGAGCGCCCTCGGGGACCCGGTCCACCACCGGACCAATCCGCGCCGGGATCAGATCGCGGGGCCAGCCGCCGGAATTCGCGCCGAGGGTGACGATCACTCCACCGCCTTCGCGAATGAAGCTGCCCAGCCGGCGGCCGGCTTCACCGGTGGGGAACGGCACGTTGTCGAGGAAGACCGCGTCGGTGGTGCTCAGGTCGTCGGCCCGGAGCGCGGTGCGGGCCGTCAGCTCCACCCGCGGAGCGCGGCTGATTTCCAGCGCGCTGGTCAGGAACGGCGGGGCCGCGTCGGACCGGATCAGCAGGACCCGCAGCGGCCGTTCTCCACTGGAGACAAAGCGATAGACGTCATCCAGCTGCAGGGAATCGGCCGCCTGGAGCCGCAGCTCTCCTCGGGCCTGTCCCGGCGGCACTTCCACCGGATCGAATGCTGCGTTGGCGATTCCGTCACGTGGAAGGGAGATCTCCCGGCTCTGAACCACCCGGTCGTTGAGGACGAGCTGGACCCGGGTGCGCACCGCACCGGAAAGACCGGTGCCCGCGATCCGGGCGCGCACCGCCATGGCGTTCCGCTCTCCCCGGCGAGTGGCGGTGAGCTCGGCGCCGATGAGGGCGAGATTGGGCGCCGGCCCCCCCGCCACGTCCAATCGCCGGAGCACGGTTCCTTCCGGCAGGGGATCGAGGTCCTCGCCCCGCCAGCCGGCCCGCTGGAAGTCGCTGATCAGGAGCACCTCGCGCCGCGGCAGATGGGTCCCGGTTACCAGCTCGGCGGCGGCGCGGAGCGCGGGTGCATAACGAGTGGACGCCGTCCCGGGCGAGGCCCCGTCGATAGCGGCGCGGAGCAGCGCCCGGTCGGAGGTGGGCCGGGCCGCGATGGCCGCGGCTTCGTCGAAGAAGATGAGGGAGGCGCGGTCGTCGCGGCCCAGCGCATCCACCGCCTGGCCGACCGCGGCCCGGGCCCGGGACCAGCGGCTGCCGTATCCCATGCTGGCCGACCGGTCCACCGCGATGACCAGCTCCCGGCCCTGCGCTCCCGGCGCCGCCAGGGGCGTGTTCCCTTCGCGGAAGAAAGGCCGGGTGAACCCGAACACGAGCAGGATCACCGCCAGCGAGCGCAGCAGGAACAAGGGCCAGTGCTGGATCTGCTGGCGGCGCACTTCGCGGAACGGGATCCGTCGCAGAAACATCAGCGACGGGAACCGGACCGGCTCCTTCCGCTCGCGATGCCGCAGATGCACCAGGATCGGAATCGCGAGCGCCGCCAGGCCGGCCAGAAAGGCCGGCACCAGAAGAGCCAGGGGATTCACCGGGTCCGCCTGAGCTCGTAGCGTCGAGCGAGGTAGGTGTGGAGCGCAAAATCGAGCGGACGGGAAGTATCCAGCAGATCGTAATCCACCCGTGCGGCCGCGGAATGGCGCTTGAGGGTCTCGACGTGCTGACTGATCAGGTCCCGGTAGGCGCCCCGCAGATCCTCCGGTACGACCGGCACCCGGTCGCCGCTTTCCAGGTCTTCGAAGGTGGCCGCCGCCTCGAAGGGAAAGTTCAGCTCCGCCGGGTCGAGCAGATGGAACGCCAGGACGTCGGATCCGGTGGCGCGCAGGAGCGCCAGTGCATCCCGCACCTGGTCGGGCTCCTCGTAGAAATCCGAGATCAGCACCACGATCCCGCGGCGGCGCAGCCGCGCGGCCACCCGCTGCAGCGGCGCCAGCAGACTGCCCTTCTGTCCCGGCTGCATCCGGTCGAGCAGGTGCAGAATGGTCTGCAGGTGACGGGTCGACGGGGGCACGTGCTCGATCACGTCCTGGTCGAAGAGCACCAGGCCGATGCGGTCCCGCTGCCGGGCCGAGAACCAGGCCAGGCTGGCCGCGAGAAACCGGCCGTAATCGAACTTGCTCACGCCCCCACTGGTGTACGTCATCGAAGGTGAAACGTCGAGCACCAGCGTCACCGACGCGTTGGTCTCCGCCTCGTATTCCTTCACGTAGAAGCGGTCGGTCCGGCCGTAGACCCGCCAGTCGACCCGGCGGATATCGTCACCCGGCATGTACTGCCGGTGCTGCGCGAACTCCATGGAGAGTCCCAGACGGGACGAGCGATGCACACCGTGGAGGAAGCCGTCCACGACCGTTCGCGCCAGCAGCTCCAGATTCCCGATGGCGGCCAGCACCCGGGGATCCAGGAACGTCGTGCTGGGAAGCTGGTCGTGGACCGGCATGCTACAGTCCGGACCGCGGGACCGGCACCGACTCGATCAGGCGGTCTACCACCTGGTCGGTCGTCACCCGTTCCGACTGCGCGTGGAAATTCAGCAGCAACCGGTGCCGGAAGACCGGCTTGGCGAGGGCCCGGACATCCTCGAAGCTGACGTGATAGCGCCCGTGAATCAGCGCCCGGGCCTTCCCGCCCAGGATGAGACTCTGGGCCGCGCGCACGCTGGCGCCGTAGAGGAGCCAGCGCTTGACGAAGTCGGGCGCATCGGCCTCGCCCGGCCGGCTCCGGCGCGCCAGCTGCACCGCGTAGCGCACCACCGGATCGGCCGCCGGCACCCGGCGCACCAGCTCCTGGAACCCGATGATGTCGGCCCCGGTGAGCGCGTGCGAGAACGAGATTGACTGCAGCGCGGTGGTCCGCTTCACCACTTCGATCTCTTCCAGCTCGGGCAGATACTCGAGAATGACTTCGAACATGAACCGGTCGAGCTGGGCCTCGGGCAGCGGGTAGGTACCCTCCAGCTCGATCGGGTTCTGGGTGGCGAAGACGAAAAACGGCGGCTCCAGCACGTAGGTCCGCCCCTGGACCGTCACCCGCCGCTCCTGCATTGCCTCCAGCAGGGCCGACTGGGTTTTCGGCGGGGTGCGGTTGATCTCGTCGGCCAGCACGATGTTGGCGAAGATCGGCCCGGGAGTGAAGGCCAGCCGCCGGCGTCCGGTTTCGGGATCGTCCATCACGATGTCGGTCCCGGTCACGTCCGACGGCATGAGATCGGGCGTGAATTGGATCCGGGCGAACTTGAGATCGAGCGCCTGGGCCACCGAATGGATCAACAGGGTCTTGGCCAGTCCCGGCACACCCACCAGCAGGCAGTTGCCGCCCGAGACCAGGGCCACGAAGACCTGCTCGATGACGTCCTCGTATCCCACGATCACCTTGCGGAGCTCGGACAGGATCTGGCCGTACCCCGCCTTCAAGCGCTCGGCGGTGCGGAGATCGTCGGCGGGAGCTTCAATCGTGGTCAACTTTGGATCCTTTCTCGTCAGCTGTCCGCTGTCAGTCGTCAGCTGTCAGCGGTCCTCACAACTCCAGACCAATTGAATGGTCCTCAGGCTGAACACCGAGCTGACAGCTGATAGCCGACAGCTGAAAGCTCAGTGGGTCATCGCGTAGATCACGTAGTTCACGCCCAGCTTGTACGCTTCGTTGGTCAGCTCGATGGGAGCGAAGTCGGTATCGGACCACTCCCAGAACTCGGTCATGTCGCTGTTGTAGTTGGCGATCACCATCAGCCGTTTGGCGGGGTCGTTGTCCTCGAAGATCCCCCAGAACTCGGCCACCCCGCGGTAGGTCAGGAACTCCAGCGACTCGATCCGGAAGAACGAGTCGAAGATCGGGTGGCTGGCCTCGAGCCGTACCAGGCGGCCTTCGGGCAGCACTTCGCGCATCCGGGCTTCGAAGTTGTACCAGTGACTGCCCTCGAAATCATCGAAGATCAGGAAGCCGCCCTTCTGGAGATACTGCCGCAGGGCCAGGGCTTCCGCCTCGTTCAGGCTCCAGTATCCCGGCTCGGTGATGTAGCCGATGGGATACTTGAACAGCTCCGGATCGTCGGCCCGGAGCACGTTGCCGCCACCCAGGTAGGCCTGCACCAGGCTCAGCTCGGAGAGGATCTTCCCGAAATGCAGCTCGGCCCGGGGATAGTCGTGGTTCCACATCGGATCGCCCCGGCGGAACCCGCCCATGCCGGCCGCGTCGTACCGGACCCGGAGGAAGGTGAACTTCCCGTCGTAGGGGGCGTTAGGCAGCGCGTCGGAATTGCGCCCGCCCCGCTGCGCCAGCACGGTGCCGACGCCGAGAGCGAGCAGCAGCGGCACCAGGAGCCGGAGACGCGGGAACCGCCTTCGACCGCCTTCGACCGCCTTCGACCCTCTTCGACTGCCTTCGACCATCTTCGACCGCCTTCGACCGGTAGTTACTGCCGCGGTATCCGGAGCAGCAGTTCCTGCGCCTTCTCGAATGCCGGGGCGATTTCCAGCGCCCGGAGCACTTCCCGCCTCGCCGCCGCCATATCGCCCGCCTGGAACCAGGCCAGCGCCAGCTGGTAGCGGGCTTCCGCCTGGTCCACCGGATTGAGCGCCAGCACCGCCATCCGCTCCCGGGCCACTTTCTTCCAGTCTCCCAGGCCGGCGTAGAGCGTGGCCAGGCGATCGTGCAGCCCCGCTTGCCGGGGATCGATCCAGGCCGCGCGCTCCAGCGCGGCCGCGGCCCCCGCCCCGTCGCCCAGCTGCTCCCGCACTTCGGCCTCGGCGATGTTGGCCTCGAAATCGCTCTCCGCCAGCGCGGTCAGCCGGCCCAGCTCCTGAGCCGCCCGCCGCTGGTCGCCCCGGGCCCGGAAGATCTCCGCCAGGTGCCGGTAGGGGTTGTCGCGCTCGGCGTACTCGGGGAACAGGTCTCTGGCCTGTTCGAACTTCCCGACCGCCGAGGCGGTGTCGCCCGACCGCAGAAAGGCGAGCGCGGCAGTGAGCTCCCGCTGAAAGGGACCGTCGCGCTCGCCGCCGCCGATGGCCTCGAGCTGCCGGGCGAACCGCTTCCGGATCCAGGTATCGAATTCCTGGTCGAAGGCCTCGGGCTCCACCCGCAGCGTCCGGCGAAACACCTCAGCAGTCCCCAGTCCGCCGCGGTATCCCTCGAGCATGCCCCGGAGCGCCGCCGGGCCCCGGGTCTGCTCGATCATGTCGCAGACCAGGGATGCCTGATAGTACGAGTGAATGATCTGTTCCGGATAGGCCGGACGGACGAAGCCGTCGTTGAGCCGGCTAACCGGCACCAGCCGGTTCTGCTTGAGAGCGGCGAGAAATCCGAGCCGGACTCCCTGGCCCCAGCCGGAGCGAGCCCGCCGCTCCTCGTAGACCGACAATCCCTCGGAAAACCAGCGGGGGATCCGGTGATCGGTGGCGCCGAGGGTGAAGGTATGGGCCAGCTCGTGCCAGAGGGTGGAGCCGAAGTTGAAATCGCCGGTGGGCCGGGCCGACGGCGCGTCGATGGCCACGACCGGTCCGAAGCTCACGCCCAGTGCGCCCAGGCCGGCCAGGCCCACGGTCCGGACCGAGAAGTCGGCATGCCGCCGGTAGACTTCGACCCGGAGGGGGGTCGGCGCCCGGTAGCCGAAGCGGGTGGCGAAGGTATCGTAGGCCGCTTCACTCAGCTCGATCAGATACGGCGCCAGCAGGTCAGCCTCGGACGGGTCGACGTAGTATCGAAAGCGGGACGACTGGAGCTCCCGGTAATTCCGGGTGGCGTCGAGCAGATCGAGCGTGTTCTTGACCCACACATTGAAGGGATCGATCGCGAAGGCGCGCTCCAGCCGACCCCGTCCCTCCGCCATGCGACCGATCCG
Source organism: Gemmatimonadales bacterium (assembly GCA_035709185.1). Taxonomy (GTDB): domain Bacteria; phylum Gemmatimonadota; class Gemmatimonadetes; order Gemmatimonadales; family GWC2-71-9; genus SZUA-320. The sequence continues at coordinate 613 of DASTEX010000551.1, read as the reverse complement.
GAGCTGGTTCATGCCCAGCGCGGTGAGCACCCGCGCATCGCTCGAATCCAGCTCCAGCCCTCGGGCGGCATACTCCGCGGCCTGCTGATAGAAGCGGTTCCGGGCCTGGATCTCCGCCAGCTCGGCGTAGAACGTGGCGTAGCGGGGATTGAGCTGGAACACCGCCTGCCGGGTGGTCTCGTACGCAGCGGTGTCGCCCCGCAACAGGTGGGACGCGGCCAGCACGGTCAGGGCTGGAAGCGACGCCGGATTGATCTCCAGGGCCTTCCGCGCTTCCGCTTCCGCTTCCGGATACGCCTCCCGGTCCAGGTGCGACGCCCCCAGGACCACCCGGGCCGGCACGTAATCGGGGTCGGCGGCGAGCGCCTGCCGGACCAGCTCCACCCCCTCGCCGCTGCCATCGGCCATGGCCACCCGGGCCCTGCCTAACAACGCCCCGGGGTGCCCGGGCTCGGCCGCGATCACGCCGGCGTACATTGCGACCGCATCGGGCCGGTTGTGCTTCTCCAGAAAGAGATCGCCTAACGCCACCCGGGCGTCGTAGTTGGCGGAGTCGGCGGCGATGGCCTGATCGTACACCCGGAGTGCGTCGCGATAATAGGACGGGTCGGAG
>DASTEX010000550.1:0-4645 GCA_035709185.1 Gemmatimonadales bacterium | reverse complement strand
GTAGCGGCCGTCGATGCCGGACGTGGCCGAGAGGAGCGGGGTGGAGCCCACCAGCTCGACGACGGCTCCGCCGACCGGAGTACCCCGGTCCGCCTCGACCACCCGGCCGGTGATCCGGCCAGTGGACTGAGCGGCGAGCGGAGCCGCCGCCAGAAGGGGCAGCAGGCCGAGCAGGAGTGACGGACGGGAGCAGGGCATGATGATCCTCTTGGGACAGGATTTCCCGCAGGTGTGACGGGGATCGCTTGCCCGGGAGAATCATCAGGACCGGCTACTGTCGGTTAACAGGAAGGCAACGAACGGGTCACAGAAACAGTCGAAGACGGTCGAAGGCAGTCGAAGACGGTCGAAGCCGGTACCCAGTGCCCATCATCTTCGACTGTCTTCGACCATCTTCGACTGTCTTCGACCCGCAGTCAGGAGTCCCGCCCCCCGATCCGCTCGGTCGCGGCCGCTTCCGGCGGGGCGTTGGGTTTGACCCGCACCGACTTGGCGGGAATTCCCACGTACACGTGGTAGGGTCGGACGTTCTTGGTGGCGACCGCGACCGCGCCCACCATGCCATTCACCCCGACCCGGACGCCCGCGAGCACGGTCGCGTGGTAGGTGATCCTCACGTCGTCGTCCAGCACCGTGCGCGCGTTGGTCACGTCTTTCTGGTCCACGATGCTGTGGGTGTGGCTGTAGATGTTGGCGTAGTCGGAGACGCTGACCCGGTTGCCCAGCGTCAGGCCCCCGCGGTCGTCCAGCAGCACGTGACGGTGGATCACCACGTCGTCACCCACTTCCAGGTTATACCCGTAGGAGAACTCGACATGCTGGAAGCATTTGAAGTTCCGGCCGCAGCGGGCGAAAATCCGCTGCGCCAGCACTCGCCGGAACCGCACGCCCAGGTCCACGTTCTGGGCGCCCAGCGGGGTCCGGTCGAACGAGTACCAGAGCCAGAGCAACGGCTTCACCCGGGCAAACTTCTCGGTTTCGACGTCGGCGTAGTACTCGGGCTCGAGGGTGATGTTCGCGGGGTCCAGCGCCAGCAGTGCCGCCTTGGCGGGAGCAGGGGTCAGGGGATCCCCGAGCAAGCCGTCGTAGTCCCGGTGTCCCGGGTACCAGAGCTGGAACAGCGTGTCGCGGCAGATCCGGTACCAGTCGGCGCCGGGTGTGTCGAGATCGACTTCCAGCTGGCGGAGCCATTCCTCGTGCAGGTTGGCGCTGAGGTCGGGAAGCCGGAGTTGTTGAAGCGGGCGGAGCACCATGGTTCGCGGCCGATGAGGGTTGCCGCGAAAGATAGCTTTACCGATGCTAGCGCTTGACCTTCCGCCAGCGATGGGTACCGATCCCCGCCAGGTGCCGGACAAACCAGTGGCGGGCCGCATTGGCAGCCCGGTCCAGCGTGCTTCCCTCGTCGAACAGGGGCCCCGCGCCCGGAACCAGCTCCATGGCCTTGGCGCACTCGAGCTGATCGAAGGCGGCCCGGCAGGCCTGGTGCTGTCCGGGATAGTCGGCGCCCAGCAACCACAGGGTCGGAGACTTCACCTCTTCCAGGATATCGCGGGAAATCACCGGCAGTTCGCTGAGGCAGACGACGGCTTCGATCAGGTGCGGGGCCTGGCTGGCGGCTTCCAGCGCGGCGGCTCCGGCCGCACCCGCTCCCAGGTATCCGACCGGGAGACCGTAATGCAGGGCGCGAATCCAGCGCGTGGCTTCAAGCAGCCGCTCAGCCATGAGCGAAACCACGGCCTTTGCCGGGCGATGCAGTGCGGCTTCGTCCTTGCTCAGGAGGTCGATGGTGAGCGTGCCGAGACCGGCGGTGCGGAGCCGGGCGGCGAGCCGTTCTCTCCGCCCGCTGAAGGGGTTGACGCTCTGATCTTCAGCAACGAGTACTACCCCGCAGGGATTCTGGGGCAGCGAGAGGATGCCGGTAAGATCCGCTTCCCCCGCCGGGATGAGAACCGATTCCTCGACCTGTGCTCGCGCGTCCAACACCATGACCACTTCCCCCGGACCAGACTGCCCATTCTGTCACCGGCACCGTGAACTGACTGTGAACTCATTCATAAGTGCGCGGGTCGCGAAAAGGTGCCAGCACCTGGGGGCCAATCCGTCTGGGCCGTCCGGATGTACGATCGACCGGGATCCAGATGCTCCGTGCCCGCATCAGGACCCGGTCGTCGCTGCTACGCCGGATTTCCACGAATCTCTCGCACGACAACGGTGTTGTCTCCCCGATCCAGGTGCGGGCGATCAGCTCATCGCCGAGAAAACCCGCGGCCCGGTATTCCATCTCATGCCGGGTGACGACCCAACCCAAATTCTTGATGTCCTCGGCGTTTGCCATAGCATGCCAATGTGACTTGGCGACCTCCTGCACCCACTGGAGGTACACCACGTTGTTGACGTGGCCCAGATCGTCTATGTGGGAAGCTTCGACTGTGATGGGAATTTCAAACATTCTCGCTCTTCATCCGGCGATCTGGCGATCCCGCGATTGGCGGTGGAGGCTCGATCCCGGCCCGACGCAATCGCTGGATCGCTGGATCGCGAGATGGTGTTATGGCAGATAGTCCTGCAGCCCCCTATTCCGTCCGGCTCGAATCGACGAAGGCCATGATGTAGGAAAACTTCCACTGGCCGTCCGCTCCCTTCTCGTACGCGGCCACATAACGCCACCACTGATGCAGCGGCTTCCCCGCCGATTCTCCGAACGAATGGTAGGTCCCCAGCGCGGTGACCGTGGCCGGGCTCGTCGGGGAGACCGATCCGATGGTTATCTCGGCCACCTTCAGCTGGTTGGCCGCGAAGTACTGGGCGTAGGAGCTCTCGATCGCTGGCCGGCCGATCGCGGTCGGAAACCCCTGGAACTCCGCGATGGCCGAGTCGGCGTAGGTTGCCGCCACCGCGGCAGCATCACCTGCCAGGTAGCTGGCCTCGGTCCGATCCGACAATGCCTGAAGTTCCGTCCGGATGGCCGCGGTGTCCGGGGCGGGCGGTGCCGCGGCCGTCTCGACCGCGGGAGCATTGCACGCCGTGAAGGCCACCAGCCCCGCCAGCTTCAGTCTGCGACCGGTCATGGCTGCCTCCCCTGCACGATGGAATCGGGAAACGCCATGAAATACCGGATCCGCCACTGTCCGTCCGCTTCCTTCACCACCTCGGCCGCGAAGCGACCATATTCGGTGGCGGGTTTGCCCTGCTCGACCCAGCTCTCGGTCAAACTGCCTCGCGCGTACGCCATGTCGTTGCTGACGACGTAAGTCGCCGCCGGGGTGATGACCAGTCCGGTGAAATCGCGGGTGGCAAAGATCGGGCGCACCACGGAATCGATGCCGGCCCGGCCCAGCATCGGCGGTACGGCCGGGTAGTCATATCTCGCGGTTGGGCTGAACTGGGCCAGGATTGCATCGATGTTGTTCTCGGGAACGGCGGCGGACAGCCGGGCCCAGACTTCGCTCACGGCGGCCGTGACTGCGGCGGAGTCGAGCGTTGGCGGCGCCGTCGCCTGCTCGGCGGCCGGGGGGGCGCACGCAGCGGCGGTAGCCACTGCCAGCGCGGCAAGGCCTCTCATACCTGCTCCGGAGGGTTGGGGTGGGGAGAACGTACTCCGACCCACGCGGCGCGCCAGCCTGCCGATCGATGGCCTCAGGGTTGCCGCTTCAGTATGTACAGCCCGCCCCCCGTGTCCCACCTGAGCTCGGTGATGGGCCCGCCGGCGCTCTGCCGCCTGAAGGTGATGAACGTGTTGGCATCCCGGAATGTCAGGTCGTTCACCCACTCCACGGGGCGGGCGGCGGTCCCGTTCACGGAAACGGCAATGCCCCGGTCTCCGGGCGTCACGGTGACGGTCATCTCGCGCCCGCGCGACGGGCCCTTGTAGGTCCCGGTAAGCGGCGCGGCATCACCGGTAAACGGCCGGGGATCGGGACGGGTCGAGGGCATGACTTCGCCGGCCAGCTCGCTGGCCAGGGCGGCCGGGCTGATCGGACCATTGCTGTTGATCAGCACGATGGTCGCGAGCTGGGAGTCCGGATACCACGTCACTTCGGTCACGAACCCGGCGATGCCCCCGCCGTGGCCGATCCGGCGGAGGCCGCGGCCATCGGTGCCGACCGAGAGCCCCATGGCATAACGGAGCGGGGTCCCGTCGTTGAGCCGGGACGGCTGGATCATCTCGGCGTACGAGGCAGGGGAGAGCACCTTCCCGCCGTGGAGGGCGTGGAGCCAGGTGACCAGGTCTCCCGCCGTGGAGCAGAGGGACCCGGCCGAAAACGGCCAGGTATGGACGTTCATGGGCGCGCGCCGTACGTCCCGTCCCCGATAGGCATAGCCGTGCGCGCGGCGCTCCACCACTTCGTTCGAATTGCAGTACATCGAACGCTTCATGCCCAGAGGTGCGAAGATCTTCTGCTCCACGTAATCCTCGTAGGACATGCCGCTGGCCTTCTCGACCACGAGTCCGAGCAGCCAGAACGCCGAGTTGTTGTAGATCATCGCCTCACCCGGAGCGAACTCGAACGGAGCCCGCTTGATCAGGGCGAGGGCCGAGTCGCGCGGATGATTGGTTACCACCAGCTGGCCGAACTCCGGCATCTCGGTGAGTCCCTTGATCCCCGACGTGTGATCCAGCAGCCGGCGCAGGGTCAGTGGGTGG
>DASTEX010000549.1:0-2100 GCA_035709185.1 Gemmatimonadales bacterium | reverse complement strand
CAGCGGGAAGTGATCTACTCGCTGCGGCTCTTTGCGCTGGAGCGGGGTGAGGAGATCAAGGCCGAGGCGCGGCGGATGATTGGATCCGCGCTGGAGCACGTGGTGTCCTCCCAGCTGGCCGGCGCGGACAAGCCGGAAGACTGGGACCGGCCGGCCCTGCACGCGGCGCTCCAGCTCCAGTTGCTGCTGATCTGCGATGCCGTCCTCGACCCGGCCCGGACCCCCGACCACGCCACGCTGCTCAAGGCGGTGCAGGAGGAGGGCGAGGCGGCGTTTGCGCGGAAGGAGCAGTACCTGCGCGACTTCGGCAAATCGATCGGGATCGCCGACGTTGAGGTCCAGGTCCTCTCGCAGGTCATGCTCCAGACCCTGGACGAGAAGTGGAAGGACCACCTCTACGACCTGGACCAGCTGCGGAACGCCATCCAGTACCGGGCCTACGGCCAGAAGGACCCGCTGGTCGAGTACAAGAAAGAGGCCTTCGAGATGTTCGAAGACCTCGTGCGGGACATGCAGACGACGTTCAGCGAGCGGTACTTGAAGGTGCAGGTGACGGCGGAGCCGCCTCGGCCCGCTCCGCCGCCGCGCACCACCACTGCGCCCCCGGCGCCGGCGCCGGGAAGCTCGGACGATCTGTTCACCGGGGCCGCGAGTCCGCCGCCGCCCGCGCCCCCCCGGCCGTCGACGGTGTCCACCTCGCTCGGCCGGATGCCGACCGGCCCGGGAGGGGTGGTCCCGCCGGTGGGACGCAATGATCCCTGCCCCTGCGGGTCAGGGAAGAAATACAAGAAGTGTCACGGGGCGTAGCCAGCTGTCAGCTATCAGCTGACCGGCGGCCGCTGATCGCTACCTACGGCGCTCCCGCCGTGTCGAACACGTCCTTCGCCACCGCGGGAAGCTCCGCTTCGGGCTCGATCTTTTCCACTTCGATGGTGTAGTCCGCGGCCAGCGCGGCAACGGCACCCAGGGCCACCCACACGGGCAGCAGCATCGCGCCGACCACACCCACCGTCAGCGGAATCTCGAACAGCACCCGGTCGTCGGCATTCCGGAGAATGATCCGGCGAACGTTCCCTTCGTGCACCAGTTCCCGGATCTTCTGGACCATCTTTTCGCCCGCGACCTTTATCCGAACCCGGCTGGTCTTTTCGGTCATAATCCCTCCCAGTGTGAGGGAGCTTACCACCGGGGTCGTTAAGACAGGTCTAAGAACGGGGTAAGGGAAGACCATGAATGCAGTTTCCTGCCCGCCCACTGCCCTCGGGTGATGAGAGGTTCACCGGCCGGGCTCCTCAGATTGGACGGCATGGCATCCAGACTGCGGGAGACCCGGGCCACTGCCGAACTGCCCCGGGAGCGATTGTGGTCGGTGGGGCCGTCGGTCCTGGTGACCGAGGAGCTGGTGGCGGTGCTGTTAGGCACCGGGCGGGCCGGGCAGGATGTGCTGGCGGTGGCGCGGACGCTGCTCCAGTCGGGGGCGGGGTCGCTTCGCCGGCTGGCGGCCCGTCCCCCGGCCGAGCTTCAGCGGGTGGCGGGGGTCGGTCCGGCCAAGGCCGCCCGGCTGGTCGCCGCCCTGGAGCTCGGCTCGCGGCTGGCCCGCGAGCTCCGGCCCCAGCTGCCGCGGGTCCGGTCCCCGGAAGATGTGCTCCAGATCGTCAGTCCCGCCCTCCGAGATCTGGCGGTGGAGGAATTTCACGTTCTGGCCCTGGATACCCAGAGCCAGGTCCTCCGCGATGTGACGGTGACGCGGGGCCTGCTCGACAGTTCGCTGGTCCACCCCCGGGAGGTCTTCCGGGCGGCCATCGCCGAGGCCGCGGCGGGGGTGATCCTGGTCCACAACCACCCCTCGGGCGACCCGACCCCTTCAGCCGAAGACCGGTCGGTCACCCGGCAGCTGGTGGCGGCCGGGCAACTGCTGGATCTGCCGGTGTACGACCATGTTATCGTCGCGGGCGACCGGTGGGTGTCGTTGGCGCAATCGGGGCTGCTCTGAAGACGGTCGGACGGTCTGTGGGGGCAAACGACCAGGCGGGCAGGCGGACGGGCGGGCAGGCGAGCCGTCATGCGGGTAGTTCCCGGGGGGGAGACCCCTCCCTAGTC
>DASTEX010000548.1:0-7938 GCA_035709185.1 Gemmatimonadales bacterium | reverse complement strand
TCGGCGGATCGTGGGGCCAGGACGAAGTGGTGCCGTCCGATCCGGACGAGGATCGACGGATGATCCGGGAGGCCGTGCAGGTGGCCGAGCGGGCCGACGTCATCCTGCTGGCGATCGGCGACAACGAGCAGACCTCGCGCGAGGCGTATGCGGCCAATCACATGGGCGATCGCACCACGCTCGACCTGTTCGGCCGCCAGGACGAGCTCGTGGACGCCATGGCCGCGACGGGAAAGCCGATCGTGGCGCTGCTCTTCAGCGGGCGTCCGGCTTCGATCACGAATCTGGTCGAGAAGGCCGGGGCAATCCTCGAGCTCTGGTATCTGGGACAGGAAACCGGCCGCGCCGTGGCGGACGTTTTGTTCGGCGACGTGACTCCGGGAGGCAAGCTGCCAATCAGCATTCCGCGCTCGGTCGGCCACGTGCCGGCCTACTACAACTACAAGCCGTCCGCGAGGCGCGGGTACCTGTTCGACACGGTCGAGCCGCTGTTCCCGTTCGGGTTCGGCCTGAGCTACACCAGCTTCGAGTACAGCGACCTCCGGATCGAGCCGCTGGTCTCGAACGGCCCCGGGACGGTGACCGTCAGCTGCCGGATCCGGAATACCGGCCCCCGTCCGGGTCATGAAGTCGTGCAGTTGTATCTCAAGGACATCCTGGCGAGTGTGGCCCGACCGGTCATGGAGCTCAAGGGATTCGAGCGGATTTACCTCCCACCCGGTCGCGACACGGTCGTGACCTTCAGGCTGGGACGGGAAGCGCTGGAGATGCTGGACGCTTCGATGAACCGGGTGGTGGAACCGGGGAGCTTCCGGGTGATGGTGGGCGCGTCCTCGAAGGACATCCGGCTTCGGGGCGAATTCACGGTCCGGTAAGGCAGGGGCATCGATGACCTTGACCCACCCTCTCTCGCGCCGCGGTCTCCTGAGCGCCGCCGCTGCCGCGTTCGTCTCGCCGGGAGTGTACCGCAGGGGCCCGAGGTGGCTCCGGGCCCGCGCCCGGCCGACACTTTCCCAGCTGATCTGGCAGCGGGACGAACGAGCCCTGTTTCTCCACTTCGGAGTCAACACCTTCACCGACCGCGAGTGGGGCGACGGGACCGAAGACCCTTCCATTTTCGCACCGGCCGGACTGGACGCCCGGCAGTGGGCCCGGTCCGCCAGGGCCGCCGGGTTCCGGGCCCTGATCCTGACGGCCAAACACCACGACGGCTTCTGTCTCTGGCCTACTCGCACCACCCGCCACTCCGTCGCGGCCAGTCCCTGGCGCAGCGGTACGGGAGACCTGGTTCGCGAATTCGTCGGTGCCTGCCGGGCAGAAGACCTGCGGGCGGGACTGTACTGTTCTCCCTGGGACCGCAATTCACCGGTCTACGGCGACTCGCCGCGCTACAATGACCTCTTCTGCGATCAGCTCACCGAGCTGCTCACCGGGTACGGGGCGATCCACGAAGTGTGGTTCGACGGCGCCAATGGCGAAGGCCCCAACGGGCGGAAGCAGGTGTACGACTGGCCCCGGTTCTTTGGCCTGGTCAAGCGGCTCCAGCCGGACTCGGTGATCTTCTCCGACGCCGGGCCCGACGTTCGCTGGATCGGCAACGAGCGCGGCATCGCGGGCGATCCGAACTGGTCCCCGGTCGACCCGGATGCGGTTCCCTACCCCGGCGCCGAAGGCGACCATGTCATCCAGGCACTCCAGCACGGCGACCCGAACGGAACGGTCTGGCGTCCGGGCGAGAGCGACGTTTCCATCCGGCCGGGCTGGTTCTATCACCCGGCCGAAGACGACAAGGTGAAGACCGGAGACCAGTTGGTGGAGCTGTTCTTCTCATCGGTCGGCCGGAACTCCAAGCTGCTGCTGAATGTTCCCCCGACCCGGACCGGACTGCTGCACGATCGGGACGTCGCCGCGCTCCAGGCAGCGCATTCCCGGCTCGGAGCGTTACTAAGCGGCAACCGGGCAGCGGGCCGGCGTCCCCGCTGGCATGTCACCGGAAACTCCGCCACCGCGGAGCTGGATCTTGGACGCACCGTGCGCGCCGGCGTGGTGGACCTGCGGGAGGATATCGAGGAGGGTCAGCGAGTGGCGCGCTACCGGGTGGAAGGTTCCGACGGAGGCAACTGGATCCCCCTTTGCAGCGGAACCACCATCGGCTATCGCAGGCTCGACCGCATCCGTCCGACGCCGGTTCGCCGGCTTCGGGTTCACCTGGAAGAGACGGTCGAGGCGCCGCGTCCGGTGAGCATTCACCTTTACGAGGATGATAGCAGCAGGACTTAGGACAACGGACTAAGTCCTGAGTCCTGAGTCCCTGGTCCCTCTCCCCAGACTGATCAGCATTCCCACCACCACCACCGTCACCGCACCGATCACGTTGTGCCAGAGAAACGAGACCCGGGGCGCGCCGAACGTCACCGTCGCCACCGCGGCCATGCCCGCGATCAGCCCGAAGAACGCGCCGGCGCCGCGGGCGCGCGGGATCATGGTCAGCAGAAACACGCCCAGGATCGACCCGTAGAAGAACGAACCGAAGCGGTTGACTACCTCGATCAGCGACCCGATCGACACGGCGTACGTGGCTACGATGCAGGCGAAGATCCCCCAGAATCCCGTCGCCAGCTTGGATACCAGGAGATAGTGCGCGTCGCTGCCCTCCGGGCGGACCCAGCGCCGGTAGAAGTCGATCACCGTGGCGGTCGACAGCGAATTGAGCTCGGCGGCGATGCTCGACATCGCCGCCGCCATGACCGCGGCGATGAAGATGCCTGCCAGGCCTAACGGCAATTCGTCCAGCACAAAGCGCGGAATGATGTAGTTCACATCCCGGGTGGGCTGGCCGGTCACCCGGCCGGCCAGCTCCAGGGCCTCGTTCCGGATGGCCACCACCTCGGCCTCCCGCTCGCGGAAGGCTGCGGCGGCCTGCTCTACCGCACCGCCTCCGGTGCCGCCTGCGCCGGCCAGCGCCAGGGCGGCTCGCTCCTGCTGCTCTACCGCCCGGTCGAACCGCTGCTGAATCGCCGCGAGCGCCGCGGGCTCCTGCTCCCGAACCTGCCGCTCGTGCGCCGGGTTGAACAGCAGCGGGGGCGCCTGGAACAGGTAGAACACGAAGACCAGGACCCCCATCAGCAACACCAGGGCCTGGAGCGGGATCTTCCAGTAGGCGCTCATCAGCAGGGAACTGCGGGCCTCGTCCACCGAGCGCGCGGTGAGGTACCGCTGCACCTGGCTCTGATCGGTCCCGAAGTAGGAAAGCGCCAGGAAGGTGCCGCCGATGACGCCAGACCAGAACGTGTAAGTCTCGTTCAGGTCGAACGAGAAATCGAAGGTCCGCAGGCGTCCCACCGAACCTGCGACCTGCAGGGCCTGGTCGGGCGAAACCGGGAGCCGCACCAGCAGGATGACGACAATGAGCAGCAGCGCGCCTACGATCAGCACCATCTGCTTGACATCGGCCCAGGTCACCGCCTGCACCCCGCCGATCATGGTGTAGATCACCGTGGGAATGCCGATCAGCGCCACCGACCACGCGATGTCCCAGCCGAAGATGGCGGAGAACACCACCGCCGGAGCGGTGATGATGACGCCGCAGGACATCCCCCGCGAAGCCAGAAACAGAAAACTGGTGAGGGAGCGGGTCGGGGCGTCGAACCGGCGCTCCAGGAACTCGTAGGCGGTGAAGACCCTGGCGCGGTGCAGGAATGGCACCAGCGTCACACCCAGGATCACCATCGCGACCGGCAGACCGAAGTAGAACTGGACGAACCGCATGCCGTCGGTGGCGCCCTGCCCGGTCGTCCCGATCATGGTCACCGCCGAGAGCTGCGTGGCCATGACCGACAGACCGACCGCCCACCAGGGGAGACTCCGGTTGGCGAGGAAGTAGCCTTCGATTTCGCGGGTGCCCTTGGAACGACGGATCCCGTCCACCACCACGTAGACGAGATACCCTCCGACGATGACCCAGTTCAGTGGATGCACTGACCGCCCGTCAGCGGGTGTACCGCGCCTGGAGCAGCCAGAGCGCGATGAGCGTCACAACCTGGACGGTCAGGACCCGCAACAGCGTTCGGTGAAAAGTCTGCATACCCGGCGGGGTTGGCTGGCGCTGGAACGTACGAGGAACCGGAGAAGGGGGCAACCGGAGGGATCGCACCCGCGGCTGGTGTTACTCGGCCGGGACGGAGATCTGCGGCCGCCATTCGCGGGTGATCAGCCGGCTCCCCCGCTCGAAGGTGAAGTAGGACCACGCCCAGCGGAACAGCACCACGGCGCGGTTGGCGAAGCCCACCAGGTAGAGCACGTGGACCAGGGCCCAGGTCAGCCAGGCGGTAAACCCGGTCAGCCGCAGGGGTCCCACCGAGGCAACGGCCTGACCCCGGCCGATGACGGCCAGTTGTCCCTTGTCGAAGTAACGGAAGGCCGGCCGGGGCTTACCGCGCAGGTCGGCTGCGATGACGGCCGCGGCATGGCGGCCCATCTGGTTTGCCGCCGGGGCAACGCCGGGCACCAGCGGGAGGCCCGGGTGATGGGTATATGCCGCTGCGTCACCCAGCACGAACACCTCGGGATGGCCCGGTATGCTGCAATCGGGCTCCACGATCGCTCGGCCGGCGCGGTCCAGCGGAACGCCGAGCCAGGCCAGCAGCGGACTGGCCATGTTCCCGGCGGCCCACAACACGGTGTTCGACCCGATCAATCCCTCAGGCGTGATGACGGCGCCCGGCTCGAGACCCGTCACCCGCACTCCGGTGCGGACCTCCACTCCCAGCCGGCTCAGGGTCTGCCGGGCGCATCGACTCAGACTCGCGGGATAGGTTGGCAGAATCCGGTTCCCGGCTTCGATCAAGACCACGCGCGCGCTGGCCGGATCGATATGCCGGAAGTCGCGCCGGAGCGCGTAGTCTCGCATTTCCGCCAGCGCGCCGGCCAGTTCCACGCCGGTCGGACCTGCACCGATGACCACGAAGGTGAGCAGCCGACTACGGGCACGCTGGTCCGCCGTGCGTTCGGCCAGCTCGAACGCCGTGAGCACCCGGCGACGGATCTCGAGCGCATCTTCCAGACTCTTCAGCCCCGGGGCCAGCGCCTCCCATTCCGGACGACCGAAGTAGGAGTGGCGCGCGCCGGGAGCGAGCAGCAGGTAGTCGTAGCGAACCGGCTCACCCTCTGCCAGGTGCGCGGTCCGGGTTTCCGGGTCGATCCGGGTAATCTCACCCAGGTGCACATCGACGTTAGGGTGCCGGCGAAGGCTGGCGCGCACGGGATGGGCGATCTCCCCGGGCGACAAGGCCGACGTAGCAACCTGATACAGCAGAGGCTGAAACAGGTGGTGATTGGATCGATCGATCAGGAGTACGTCCACCGGAAGCCGCGCCAGTGCCTTGGCGGCTTCCAGCCCGGCAAATCCGCCCCCGACAATCACTACCCGGGGCCGGCCCGAGTTGCGCGGCGTGGCTGAATCGAGGGTCATCGGTGCGCGAATGTGCCCGAGCGCCCGGAGGTTCCCACCTTGCGTCCCAGTCACGGTCTGGTGAAGCTCAAGTGATGGTTCGTTGCCTCATTCTGATGGTTCTCGTGCTGGCGGGGTGCCGGGAAACCCCTCGAGAAGCCCTGGATCTGCCTTCCCCGACGCTTTCGAAAGACCCGAGCATCGGCGGCCGGTTCATTGCGAACTACGACGTTGCGTCACCCAGGTACCGGGAACTGCGTGAACGGCTGATAGCCAGCCGCCTGCTCGACACGGTTCTCGCCGGTCTGAACGACACCCTGAAGGTCCCCGAAAACGTCCTCGTGGTTGCCACCGAGTGCGGCGAGCCCAGCGCCCACTACCAGCCGGAGGCCCGGCGGGTGTCGGTGTGCTACGAGCTGCTGGACGAGCTGACCCGACGCTTTGGACGGATGGAGGGCAGCGACATTCTCATCGCGGGCACCTTCGCGTTTGTCATGCTTCATGAGCTGGGCCACGCCGTGGTGCACGTGCTGGACCTTCCGGTCACCGGCCGGGAGGAAGACGTCGCCGACCAGTTTGCCACGATGCTGATGCTGCGGGAGGGCGCGGTGGGTGATTCTCTCACCTTCGCTGTCGCCAGCATGTTTGCCCAGCAGGCCGACTCCGTGAAGTTCGATGAGCTCACCTTCGCGGACGAACACGGCCTCGACCTCCAGCGGGTGTACAACATCCTCTGCTGGATCTACGGGCGGGATCCCACCCGTTATCCCGAAGTCGTCACCGAGGGATGGCTGACTGATTCCCGGGCGTCACGCTGTCAGGCGGAGTACACGCGGCTGGCAGGGAGCTGGAGAAGGCTGTTGCAGCCGCATTTGAGAGTGCCGGCGCCCGACTTCCCGTAAGTCTCAGGTCGAAATGCCAGAGGGAAAAGACGAATGCATAGTGAATAGTGCAGAGGGGATAATGCAGAAGGGCTGGCCGCTAATCTCTGAGGGCAATAGAAGCATCAATCCTGCTCGCTCTCCGTGCCGGAATAAGACTCGCCACCAGCGCTACCAGCACCACCAGCACTGCGACCACCCCGTAGACCACTCCATCCGTCCGGCTGGTCCCGTGCAGGGCGCGCTCGATCGGCCGGAGCGCCAGTGACGTCAACGGGAGCCCGATCAGCAAGCCGACCGCGGTCAGCCGTGCCGCGTCGCGCAGCACCAGGGTCGTGAGCTGCGACCGCGAGGCACCGAGAGCGCCGCGCACACCCAGTTCCCGGGTCCGGCGGCTGACGGAATACGACAACACGCCATAGATCCCCACCAGCGCCAGTCCCAGCCCCACCACCGCAAACCCCAGGATCTGGAGCGCGTTCACCCGGACCCCGCGCAACTGATCGTCCACCCGTTCCGATACCAGGGTCGCAAAGACTGGCCGGTCGGGAACCAGCCGGGCCAGCAGCTCGCGAGCTGGCCGCAGCAGTGGTTCCGGCGCGCCCGAGGTCCGGACCAGGAACGTGGGAAACGCAGTGGGCGCCTGCTCGGAGGGACGGTAGACCTCCGCCCCATCCTCGGCCAGCAGCAGGTTGGGCTGTGCCCCCCGGTTGTCGGCCACTACGCCGACGATCGTCAGTACCACCGGCGCCGCGCCCGCCACGGTGTCGACCCGGATGGTCTTCCCGAGCGCATCCTGCCCCGGCCACCAGCGTTGAGCCGTCCATTGGTTGATGAGCGCCACCGGCACCGACGTCTCCCGATCGCTGGGCTCGAACTCGCGACCCCGCACCAGCGGGATCCCGAGGAGCCGGAAGTATCCCGGTGAAACCGTCACCGCGTCGCGCGGAACCAGGCCGGGCGGAAGCGGCTCGGACTGCCCTTCGAGCGTGATGGAGGAGGATGTACCTCTGGGACCGAGCGCGCTCATCGACCGGATAGCCACTCCCGACACTCCGGGTAGCAGGGCGAGCTGATCCGCAATGTCGCGGGTAACCGGCATGAATCGCTCCTTGACCCGCCAGGAGTGAGGGAAGCTCGGACTGGCCTCGACCAGGGAGGCGGGTTCGAATCCCAGTTGTACCCGCGACAACCGAATAACCGTGCGTGCCATCAGACCGGCGCCGGTCACCAGCATCACGGCGATCGCGATCTGGGCCACGACGAACGCCCGCTGGACTCGCAACCCTCGCCCACCGCCTGCCGCCCCTGGTCCACCCTCCCGCAGGATGGCCTGCACCTCAGTCCGGGCCGCCACCCGGGCTGGCACCAGGCTCAGCATCGCCCCGATGAGCAGAGCGAGCCCGGCCGTGAAACCGACGGAACGCAGATCGAGCCGGTATTCCATCCCGGAAGGTCGGATGGACTGGAGCACGTCCACCGACTGCAGGATGTCGAGCAGCCAGGCCGTCACCACCACGCCGAGAACCGCCGACGCTCCGACGATGATGAGCTGCTGGGCGAACTGTTCCCGGACGATGCGGCCACTGCGGGCGCCCAGGGCCGAGC
>DASTEX010000547.1:0-3609 GCA_035709185.1 Gemmatimonadales bacterium | reverse complement strand
CCAAAGCGAGTACAGCAGGTTCGGACTTTGTCATACGGAATACCAGTGAAGGGTTCAGCGGCGGGACTGCAGCGAATCGAGGTAGAGCTCCAGCCGGTCGAGGCGGTCTTCCCAAAGCTTCCGGAACTTTTCCAGGTAGGTATTGGCCTCCTTGAGTGGGGCCGCCTTGAGGGCCCGGGGGCGCCACTGGGCATCCCTGCCCTGCACCACCAGGCCGGCCTTCTCCAGCACCTTCAGGTGCTTCGAGATGGTCGGTTGGCTCATCCGGAACGGCTCGGCCAGCTCGCTCACCGAGCGGACTCCTCCGGCCAGCTGCTCCAGCATGGCCCGCCGGACCGGACTGGCCAACGCCCCGAAGACGGCGCTCAGGTGGTCGTGCGGCTCGGGCTTTCGGCGGCGGGCGTATATAGCCATATGGCTATATACAACGCCCGGGCCGGCCCGGTCAAGGACCCCGAACGGCTGCGCGCAACCGATGGCTGAGCGGAACCAATCCGATCTATACCCGGGCGGCGTACAAGGGGTGTCGGAAGCACTGACGATCGGTACCACTCAAACCAGGAGGGAACGACATGAACCCCAGTCTGGCCCGACGCGGGCTGCTCGCCGCGTTGGCTCTCACCACCGTGGCCGCGGGAACCGCAGCATGGCTCCGCGCCGCGGACCATCGTGACAGCGCATTCCTGACCGCCAACCCCGGCCAGGATATCGCGGACGTCTATTCGTTCCGGAGTCCCGACGATCCCTCGCGCCTGGTGCTGGTGATGACCCTGGCCGGGCTCCAGGCCCCCTCGGACGCTGGCACCGTGCAGTTCCCTGACGGGGTGGTGTATCAGTGGAAGATCGACACCGACGCCGACGCGGTGGAAGACTACGTGGTGCAGGCCTACGCGGTCGGCCAGGGCACGACCCAGGTCGTGAAGTTCCTCGGTCCCTCCCGGCCCGCGGTAACCGGCATTTCCAACCAGCTGCTCCGGACTCCGCCCATCACCGTGCCGGTGAGCTATGGCGCCGACCCCCGGGTCGGCTCGCGCCAGGGTGTGAGCGTATTCGCGGGGCTCCGGGACGATCCCTTCTTCTTCGACCTGGCGCAGTTCCAGGCCGTGATCGGTGGCACCGCCGCCGCCTTCCGCAATCCCGGTATCGACACCTTCGCCGGCACCAACGTCCTGGCCCTGGCCATCGAGTTCCCCATCGCACTGCTGGGCGGTGCCACGCAACTGGGCGTGTGGGGGACCGTCAACGTTCCCGCCAACTGACCTCAACCTTCGCTCGAGGATACCTCCATGCCGTACCGTCCGTCGTTAGGCGCCACCCTGGTGGCCGCCGTGGCCGTGCTGGCCCCGGGTTGCGACAGCGATCCGACCAGCCCCGGCACCGCCTTCGAGCGCTCGGCGCTCAACGGGGTCCCGCTGCTCCAGGTCGAGCGCTTCGGCCTCCCGGCGATCGCGACCGTCTTCATTCCCACGGCGCTCAAGGACACCTACAACCAGGCCGCGCCCGCGGGTGACGAAGCGGCCTTCACCACCAACGTGGTCGCGGTGCTCACCGCGTTCGGTCATCCCGACCCGGCCGGGCTGGCCGATGCGCTGCTCCCCGACATCCAGCCGATCGATGTCACCCAGCCGACCGGGTTTCTCAATGGTCGCCGGCTGCAGGACGACGTGATCACCGCGGAGCTGGGTCTGATCTTCGGCGGCAACGCCGCGCTGAACGACGACCACGTGGACCAGAACGACCTTCCGTTCGAGCTCGCCTTCCCTTACGTGGCTTCGCCGCATCTCCCATGACACGCCGCAGACTCGTACTCGTACTCCTGGCGGGGGCTCTCGCAGCCCTCGCCATCGGAGTGGCCGCCCGGCCCGGGACCGCCGCGCCGGCCCTGAGCGCGTCAACGGTGAGCCAGGGGATCCGCTTCTTCGAGGCCCGCTGGTCCGCCGACCCACTCGACTATCTGGCCGCCGGGCAGCTGGCCCGCCGTTATGCCGAGCGGTTCGGGCTGGAGGCGCGGCTCACCGACCTTCACTTGGCGGAGGCGGCTTCGCGCACGGCCGCGGCCCTGAGTCCCGACCAGTCGCCGAGCCTCGCCCGGCTGTCGAGCGTGCTGCTGATGCAGCACAAGTTCGCCCCTGCCGCGGAGGCAGCCCGGCAGGCGGTGGCGGTGGACTCCACCGACGCCGAAGCCCTGGGCGCGCTGGCCGATGCGGCACTGGCGGCGGGAGATTACCCGGAAGCCCACCGGGCACTGCGCCGGCTCGAGCCGGGTAAAGTGGCGACGCTGTCGCGCTGGGCTGGGTACCTGGAAGAGCACGGCCGCTGGGACGAGGCCCTGCCGCTGCGGGAACGGATCTGCCGGGCTCTCGACCGCTCGCGCGCCTCGAGCCTGAGTCGGGCCTGGTGCCTCACCCAGTGGGGTCGGACTGCCCTGGCCGGGGGACGGGCCGATCCGGCCCGGGCGCTGTTCGGCCGCGCGCTCGAGGTTCAGCCCGACTACCGCGGCGCCCTCGAAGGGCTGGCGGATCTCGCGCTCGCGGCCGGCCGTGATGCAGCCGCGCGAACGCTGTACCTCCGGATTGCCACCGATGCGCACCCGGATCTCTATCTCCGCCTGGCGGGCCTGGCGGCACGGGAGGGCCAGCCCGAGGAGCGGGACACTTGGCGAGCCCGCTTCGCCGCGGCGGCTCTCGATGGAGAGCATGAAGCGCTCTATGGGCCCGCGATCGTCCAGTACTACCTCGACCTCGGAAGGAACGACTCCGCCCTGGCCGTGGCCCGGCGCGAGTTCACTCGCCGGCCTACTCTCGCGAGTCGCGCCCTGCTGAACCAGGTGACCCGGGTGGCTGGCAGCGCCCGTGATGGCTAGAATGCACCGGCAATTCCGTTTCCTTCGAGCCCGATGGTAGCCCACGGATGAGTCATTCCTCTTCCGACGTCGCGTTGCTGGCCCGCTGCGCGGGCGGCGACGAGACGGGGCTCGGGGAACTGTACGACCGGTTCGCCGCCGTGCTCTATGGCCTGGCCCTCCGGATCACCGGCGAACCGGCCGATGCCGAGGAGGTGGTGCTCGACGTCTTCGGGCAGGTATGGCGTGAGGCAGCCCGATTCACTGCCGATCGCGGCTCCCCCGCGGCCTGGCTCGCCACCATCACCCGTTCCCGGGCCCTGGACCTGCTTCGGGCCCGGGCCCGGCGGGGCCGGCTGCGCGACGCGGTCCGGCAGGTGGAGCCCGACCAGGTGCCGGTGACGCCGGCGGCGTTGACCGGACCCGAGGAGGCGGTGGACCTGGCCGAGCGTTCGGTGCAGGTCCGCGCCGCGCTGGCGGAACTGCCGGAGCCGCAGCGGGCGGTGATCGAGCTGGCCTATTTCGGAGGATTGTCGCAGAGCGAGATCGCGGCCCGGCTGGGCGAACCGTTAGGCACCATCAAGACGCGGGTGCGGGCCGGCATGCAGAAGCTGCGCGAAACCCTTCAACCTTTCGTGCTCGGGGCCGAGGCATGAGCGACCTGTCGCAGTGGCTCGACCAGGCGCCGGCCTATGTCCTCGGCGCCCTGAGTCCCGGGGAGACCCGCGAGTTCGAAGCGGTCCTCGCGCGCTCGCCCGAATTGCGGG
>DASTEX010000546.1:0-5060 GCA_035709185.1 Gemmatimonadales bacterium | reverse complement strand
TGCCGACCCGGCCGGCCATCTCGGCCGGAGGGACCAGCCGGTGAATCTCCAGCCCCTCGGCTACCGAGGCACCGATGGTGAGCCGCGGATTGAGCGAACTGTAGGGATCCTGGAAAACAATCTGCATCCGCCGCCGGAGCGCCCGCATTTCCTTTCGGGGCACGCCGCTCAGGTCCCTCCCCTCGAACGTGACGCGGCCCGAAGTGGGTTCCAGCAGGCGCAGCACCGTTCGGCCGACGGTGGACTTGCCGCAGCCGGATTCTCCCACCAGCGCCAGGGTTTCACCCGGTGCGACGTGGAAGCTCACGCCGTTCACCGCGAACACGGTCTTCACGCCACCGGAGAACCAGCTGCCGGTGCGATAGTGCTTGACCAGGTTCTCGACTTCGAGCAGTGGCGGCATCAGCGGAACGCCGGCGGGCCGGGCTGCCGGGCCGGGTCGAGCAGCCAGCAGCGGGAATACTGATTCCCGCCCGGGTTGAATGGCGGCGGCACCAGGCCAGGGCAGGGCTCGAACACGTAGGGACACCGGGGATGGAACCGGCATCCCGACGGCCAGTCGGACGGCTGTGGCACCGAGCCGGGAATCGGCGTCAACCGACCCACCGGCCCGTCGAGTCGCGGAATGGAGCTGAAGAGCGCCTGGGTGTAGGGATGGGTGGGACGCTGGAACAGGGTCGGGGTGTCGGCGGTCTCGATAATCTGGCCGGCGTACATCACGGCAACCCGGTCAGCCCGGCCCGCGACCACGCCAAGGTCATGGGTAATCAGCAGAATGGCCATGCCGTGCTTCTGGCGAAGTCCATCGAGCAGTTCGAGGATCTGCGCCTGCACCGTCACGTCGAGCGCGGTGGTGGGCTCATCGGCGATGAGGAGGGCCGGCTCCGCCGCCAGCGCGATCGCGATCATGACCCGTTGCCGTAGACCGCCGCTCAGCTGGTGAGGATAGGCGCTGTACCGATCCGCCGGATCCGGAATTCCGACTTCGGTCAAGAGTCGGATCGACCGCTCCTTCGCTTCGGCCCGGGACACGGGCAGGTGGGCCCGGACGGTCTCGCTCACCTGGTCGCCCACCGTCAGGACCGGATTGAGGCTGGTCATCGGATCCTGGAAGACCATGCCGATCTTCCCTCCCCGCACCGCGCGGATATCCGACTCACTCAAACTCAGCAGATCCACTCCATCGAGGGTAATCCGGCTGCCGGATGCGATCCGGCCTGGCGGAGGCACCAGGCGAAGCAGGGCCAGGCTGGTGAGGCTCTTCCCGCAGCCGGACTCGCCCACCAGTGCCAGGACTTCGCCCTTCGCAATGGTGAAATCCACTCCATCGACCGGGTGCATGGGTCCGGAGGGATCGGGGAAATCGAGCCGCAGGTCTTTCACCTCGAGCAGGTTCACGCGGTCCTCGGATCGATGGCGGCGCGCAGGGCTTCGCCCAGCAGGTTGGCCGAGAGGACGGTGAGCACCACCGCGAGCCCGGGGAAGATCCCGGTCCACGGCGCAATCGTCATGATCGAGCGGGCGTCGAGTATCATGCCTCCCCATGACGGGGTGGGGGGCTGAATCCCCAGCCCCAGGAACGACAGTCCGGCTTCGAGCAGGATCACGTCGCCCACGCCGAGTGTCGCAGTGACGATGAGCGGTCCGGCCGCATTGGGCAACAGGTGGCGCAGCATGACCCGCGCGGGGGAAGCACCCAGCGCCTCTGCCGCCGTCACGAACGGCTGATGCCGCAGGCGGAGAACTTCTCCCCGGACCAGCCGGCTGGTCGCGAACCAGCCGGTCACGCCGATGACCAGGACCAGCGCCGGCAGGGGAATCCGGTCCCACACCAGCACCAGCAGGAGAAGGATAAACAGGCGGGGGATCGCCATCGCGCCATCGACTACCCGCATGAGGACGGCGTCGACCACGCCCCCACTGTATCCCGCGACCATTCCCACGGCGGTTCCGACCGACAGAGAGAGCAGCGTCGCGAAAGCGGCGATCCCCAGGGAGATCCGGGCTCCGGTGACCAGACGCGCCAGGATATCACGATTGAGGGAATCAGTCCCGAGCGGATGGGCGGCGCCGGGGGGCACCGCGCCCTGGATCGCATCGGGGATGGCGGCCGGATCGGGCAGAAACGGCGGCGCCACCAGCGCCACCAGCACCATGGCCAGAAACAGCAGCAGGCCCGCTGCGCCCGCCGGGGTGCGGACGGCGCGGGCGAGGGTCTGGAGCAGCGAGCCGCTCATGCGGTCCGAACCCGCGGATCCAGCAGGAAGTAGCCCAGGTCGGTCAGGAGCCCACCCACCACCACCATGCCCGACACCAGCATGGCGCACCCCATGAGCAGCGGATAATCGCGGGTGGCGATGGCCTCCGCCGCCAGGCTGCCGAGGCCGGGCCAGTTGAAAACGTATTCCACGAACACCGACCCGGTTACCAGGATCGGGAGGGCGAGACCGAAGAGCGTCAGCACCGGAAACAGCGCGTTGGGCCAGGCGTGCCGCCAGACCACCCGCTGCTCCCCCAGGCCCCGCGCCCGGGCGGAGTGGACGAAGTCTTCCCGCAGCACCTCGATCATGGCGGTGCGCTGCAGGCGCATGGTGCCCGCGATCGTGACGATCGAGAGCGTCAGGGCGGGAAGCACGAGGTGCCGCAGGAGATCGACCAGGCGGGTGAGCAGGGGCGCGTCGGGGGCAGGAGCGGGTCGGTCATCTGGGCCGCGGGGAGCCAGCCCCATCGGAGACTCACGAAGGAGACCAGCAACAATCCCAGCCAGAAGGCCGGCATGGCATAACCGGTGAGCGAGAGGCTCGTGAGCCAGCGATCCAGCCGACTGCCCCGGCGGCGGGCCTGGACCACGCCGAGCCAGACCCCCAGCGTGAAGTTCAGCAGAAGGACGGTGCCGCCTAACAAGAGGGTGGCGGGCAGCCGGCTGGCCAGGAGGGTCCCGACCCGGTCGGGATAATGGCCGATCGACACGCCCAGGTCGCCGCGGATCACCCCGCTGATCCAGCTGGTGAACTGGCTCCCGATGGGCTGGTCCAGCCCGAAACGCCGCCGGAGGGCTTCGGCTTCGACCGGCGTGAGCGGCGCGCCTTCATCCAGCCGGACGAGCGGGTCGCCCGGCGTGAGGCGCATGATGATGAAGAGGAGGATGAGGCTGGCCGCGAAGGTCAGCGCGGCCTGGAGGAGGCGCCGGACCGCCCAGCCTGCCACCGGTTCAGCGCACCCGGTCCCGCGGGAGTTCCTGGCCGGGGCGGACGCGCCACTGCCAGATGGCACTCCAGTAGGAATCCGGCCGGATGATCACCCGATCGAACCGCTGGTGGACCACCAGCGCGTTGGAAGGGGCATAGAGGAAAACCGCCGGTGCATCGTCCACGATCCGGCGAATCGCCTGGCGCCACGCTCCGCGCACGTCGCCGGTCCCGGTGATGGCGGCTTCGATCAGGGAATCGGCGGCAGGATTGCAGTACTGCGCCACGTTGGAGCCACCCCGTCCGGCGCAGCTCCAGCTCTGCACCATGCCCGACGGACTCGGATCCATGGTGGCGGCGGAGAAGTCGATGTCGAACTCGCCCTTCACCCGGCGTTCGTACCACACCGGGCCATCCAGCCGCACCAGCTCCAGCCGCACGCCGATCCGGCGCCACTGTTCCTGGACCTGCTGGGCCAGCATCACCCGGGGCGAGCTGGTGCCGGGGAAATTCAGGCGCAGGGTGAGCGGCTGGCCATCGCGATCGAGCACGCCATCGCCATCGGTGTCGCGCCACCCCCGCTGTTCCAGCTGGGCGCGCGCGGCGGCCGGATCGTACCGCACCAGCTGGGTGCCGGGCTCCCGGATCCAGTGGAGCAGGGGGACCGGTCCCTCGGGCACCGACGCCCAGTCGCCGAAGGTCGCGCGGGTCATCGCCGAGCGGTCGAGCCCCTGGCTGAGCGCGCGGCGCAGCGCGGGGTCACTCAGAATGGGATGCGGCTGACTGCGGTCGCCATAGGCGCGCTGATTGAAGAGCAAGTAGCCGATTCCCGTGGTGGGGATCGGCATGACGCGGAAGGTCTTTCTGGCCTGCACCCGGGGCACGTTCACCGGTACGACGCCCTCGATGGCATCGGCGGTGCCGTCGAGCAGCAGGTTGAGCTGAGTCTCCGCATCGCGGGCCAGCAGGAACACCACCCGCCCGACGCCGGGCCGTCCCAGGAAGAAGTCGGGGACCGCCACCAGCTCCACCTGGCGGCCGGGCTCGCGCTTTCCGAAACGGTAGGGCCCGTTGCCGACCGGGTTCTGCACGAAGGCCGACGAGGGCAATCGATCCTTTGGGATGGTATCGAGCAGATGGGCCGGGAGCGGTTGCACGTGCCAGACGGCATCGTAGAACTGTTCGGCATACACCCGCGAGAAGCGGACGACGACGGTGCGGTCTCCCTCGGCCGTGACCGAGCCGACCCAGCGAAGCAGCAGCGCCTTGGACGCATCGGCGCTGTCCCGCCGGATCCGGTCGAAGGCATAGACCACATCGCGCGCAGTGACGGGTCTGCCGTCGTGCCAGCGGGCGCGGGGATGCAGCTCGAAGGCGAGGGTGAGGGAATCGCGCCGGGTCCAGCGCCGGGCCAGCTCAGGGACGAATCCGCGGTCGCCGGCGGTGACGTAATCGGGCCCCAGGCGGGCCAGCCGGAGGAACATCAGGTCCGCGACATCGACGTTGGCCTTGGCCGAACTGAGCGTGGGTATCGGGGCGGTAGCTTCCGCGCCGACCACAATGACGACGGTGCCCGGGATGGCTTTCTGCGACCAGGCCGTGGCAGGGCACAAGAGTGCGAGTGCCAGTACAGCCAGCCGGCGCATGGGTTCCTCGCGTTGGGATAGGGACTGTCGTTACAAGATAGCGACCCGGCGCTATCGCTCCCACGTCCAGGCGGGTGAACGGAATTGCGCGGCGTGGGCTTGGGCGCGAGCCACTACCGGGCCGGGGTCCTCCAGCGCCTGCCAGGGACCGGTCCAGCGGGCCGCACTCCGGGCCACCACATCAGCCGCTTCCCCGAACTCCACCTGTCGTCCGATGGCCTGAGAA
>DASTEX010000545.1:0-2401 GCA_035709185.1 Gemmatimonadales bacterium | reverse complement strand
ATGACCAGCTCGGGCCGGGTGAGATTGCCCAACTCGAGCTGGTCCCCGTCACGGCGTGGCTCGAGCCGGGCGCGGACTTCACTCCCGGGGTCATCGCAACCGGCTTCGATGGCCTCCCCCTCGAACAGCCGGTCCTCCAATGGTCCTCGTCCGACCCCAACGTGGCCAATGTGGATGGCGCCGGCCGCATCACCGCCATCTCGCCCGGAACGACCCGCATCACCGCGGCGAGTGCCGCGGCCCAGGCCATTCTTCGGGTCACCGTCGTACCGGCCACCGGAGGCCCGCTCCGCTGGAGCACTGCCCTGGAGGGCCAGACCGATGTGACGTTCCTGGGGCTCTGGATGGATCCGTCGGGCGCCGGGATGGTCGTGGGTCAGCGGGGTACGGTGTTCTCGACCAGCGATGGTTCCACCTGGCAGCCGGTGGCGGTTCCCACCGGAGCCGATCTGCTGGGGGTCTGGGGCAGCAGTCCCTCCAACGTTTACGTGGCCGGCGATTCGGGTGTGATTCTTCATTACGATGGCGCGGGCTGGACCCGGGTGGACACCGGCAGCGGGCTCCTGCTCGACGTTTGGGGACTGGACCCCGATCACGTCTATGCGATCGGCCCCGGGACCGTGCTCGAGCAGAGCGGCGGGAGCTGGCAGCCGCAGCTCCTGAGCGGCAACCCGGAGCTCTGGGCCATCTGGGGGACCGAGCCGGGGAACCTGTTCACCGCGGGCCAGAACGGCGTCCTGCTCCGGTTTGACGGGGTGGAGTGGCAGCCGATGCAAAGTCCCACCAGCCTGCTCCTGTTAGGCCTGTTCGGCACCAGCCCAGCCGACATCTGGAGCGTCGGCATCCGGGGGACCATCCTGCGCTACGACGGCGTTCAGTGGCAGCCGGTGGCGTCTCCGACCGCCGCCGACCTCTTTGCCGTCAACGGCAGTTCGGCCTCCGGGGTCTACGCCGTCGGCAACGAGGGCGTCGTGCTTCGGTGGAACGGATCGGCCTGGGGCACGGTGCCCCAGCCTAACACCGGAGAGAACCTCCGCGCGGTGGCGCTGGCGGGGCCCGACCTGTATGCCGCCGGGTGGAACGGCACCCTGATCCGGCAGAGCGGCGGTCAGTGGTCGACCATCCTGAGCGCGCCGGCGCTCTTCGCCGCGGCCTCGGGGTCCGCCGGGACGTTCGCCGTCGGCACTTCCGGCACGGTGCTCCGTCGCAACGGCGCCGACTGGGTAACCGAGCCGGTTCCGAGCCGGCAGGACCTGTATGGTGTGACCTACACCGCGGGGGGCGAACTCCTGGCCGTGGGAGACAGCGGCACCATCCTGCGGCGCTCCGGCGGCGGCTGGAGCCAGGACGCCGCGCCGGTGCAGACCCTCCTGCGGTCGGTCTGGAGCGGTGAAGCCATCGCGATCGCCGTGGGTGCGGGCGGCACCATGCTGCGGGAGGTCTCCCGGGGCGTCTGGGCCGCCGAGATCAGTCCGGTCACCGGGTTCCTCCGTCACGTGTGGGGATATAACCGCTACCAGATCTGGGCCGTGGGCGACAGCGGAACTGTGCTGAACTTGACCGGGCTGGGCTGGACCCGGGCTGCCACGCCGGTGGAGGTTACCCTCAGGGGCGTCTGGGGCTCGGCGCCGGACGATATATTCGCCGTCGGGGACGAAGGGGTAATTCTCCGTTTCGACGGAGTTCGCTGGTACCGGCAGCCCGGTCCGGTGCAAACCGGGCTCCGCGCCGTCTGGGGAAGCGGACCCACCGATGTCTATGCAGCCGGTGAGGACGGAGTCCTGCTGCACTGGAATGGCGCGATCTGGTCGCTGGTCGATTCACCGGTCAGCGACTTTCTGCTGGGTCTGGCGGGCGCCACCCCCGGCGCGGGTGGTATGGCCGTCGGATCCCGCAAGGTGGTGCTCCTGGGGGTCAGATAGGCCGGCGCTTGCCGTCGCCTTCCGACAGCCCCATTATCGTTTCGCCCTGCCGTCACCGAACCGGTCACGTACTCCACTTCTGGAGGTCACGATGGTACCGCTCGCGGATCTGTGGCTGCCCATCCTGATCGCAACCCTGCTCGCCTTCATCTCCGGCTCCATCCTCCACATGGCGGTGCCACTCCATCGCAACGACTGGAAGAAGCTCGACGACGAGGAGGGGGTCATGGCGGCGCTGCGCCGCGCGGGCGCCGTGGCGGGCAACTACATGGTTCCCGCGGCCGATCCCCAGCGGATGAAGGACCCGGCCTTCCTGCAGAAGCTGGCCGAAGGGCCGTCCGGGGTCATCACCATCCGTCCAGCGGGACCGATCAGCATGGGGCCTTACCTGCTGCGGCAGCTGGTGTTCCACCTGATCGTGTCCATCGTGGTCGCCTACCTTCTGAGCCGGACCCTCGGGCCCGGCACGGAGTACCTTC
>DASTEX010000544.1:0-4639 GCA_035709185.1 Gemmatimonadales bacterium | reverse complement strand
GCATCGTCCACCTCATAGCCGCGCACCGGGGTTCCGCTGGCCGCCGCCGTCAATACCCGCTCCACCGCCGCATCCCGGGCCCGCCGCACCGTGTCCCACACCCGCTGGACCGGTTCCGGCGCGCGGCGGCCGCTGAAGCCCATCCAGGTCTGATCGGCGAACACGGTCCCGAGCCCGGGGCCGGCCCACAGGTCGAGCAGAATTACCTGGTCCCGCTCCAGGGTCCGGTCCCGCCCCGCCAGCGGCTCGTAGTGGGGATCGGCGGCGCTGGGACCGAAGCCGACAATGGGCGGATGATCGAACTCCAGCCCCGCCGCGTGAATCGCGTCGACCACCCGGGCCTGCACCGCGGTCTCGGAAATGCCCGAGCCGCCTTCCTGCACCACCCGCTCCAGCTCGGCGCGGGCGATCTTCGCCAGAATCTCCGCGGCCCGTTCATGCCCGGCCATTTCGGACGGGCTCCAGAGGGCCGCGAACTGCGTCACCAGCGGCGCGCTCGAAACCACGGTCACGCCTAACGAACGGAGCAGGTCGATCACCCCGAAGGGCACGCGATCGAGATAGGGGACGGCATCGAGCGGGGAAATCTCCATCGCGGCGGTTTTCCCGCCCACCACGGCGCGGAGGGCCTCATGCAGCTCCTGCCAGCGGGCGTAGGGCACCACCCGTCCGGGAAAATCCTGGAGCGGGCCGAGCTCGATCTTGTGGGCTACGGCGGTGATCTCGCCCTCGCGCGGGATCCAGACGAACAGCCGCCGGGTTCCCATGCCGCCGATCTGGAGCACCCGTCCGGCCACCGGGTTCAGCCCGCGGAAGTCGAACAAAAGCCAGCCGTCGGCTCCGGCAGCATCGAGCCCCGCCAGCAGCGCCTTCCGGTCGATGCCGTTCCGAATGCTCACTCGTAACCCTCCACCGCTGCCGCCCGCCAATAGCAGGTGTTGTCGCCTTTCGCCCGACAGCGGTCGTGCAGCATGGCTCCTTCGAAACCGCTGAGCAGCCGCAGAAGTTCCGCAAACAATGCCCCGTAGAAGTAGCAGCCGTCCCCGTCCGCGCCGGCCCGCGTGGCCATTGAATCGGGCAGCCGGACTTCGGCGAGGGATCCCAGCGGGCGGATCTCGGCGCGGAACATCCGCCGAGCCACCCGGGCCGCCAGCCGCACCCCCAGCCGACGCCGGACCGGTCGCGGGCTGACTCCGAGCAGGGTCTGGCCGCCTGCCCGCTTGGCGGCGTAGCGGGCCGCGCGCCGGCCGGCATCCGCGTACACCAGCTGCGCATCGGGACGGCGACTGACCAGCCGGAACACCGAGACTACCTCATCGACCGGAATGGCGTCGCCATGATCGGCGGCGTCCCGGTATCGTTCAATCTGGGAAGCTACCGTGGTGCTGAGGCCCAAACGCTTGGAAACCAGCTCGGGCGCCAGCTCGGAAAGACCGTCGTCGATGGGGGTGTCAAGGTTCCGCATAGCCTCGAGCAGGCTGAGCGGAAGGATGGCGTGCGAGGTGTCGGAGGACACATCGCAAACGTAGCGTGTGCCGTAGTAACATGGAACTGACCTCCCCGCTGCTTGCGGCCATCGTGTCCGCTGTCCTCTCACTGTCAGCAGTGATGGCGCGAGCCCTTACCCCCGTGGCTGGTATCGGGGCCTTCCTGATCGGCACCGCGGTGATCGTCGGGACCGGTGCCGGCGGCGCCCTGGCGCTCGGCAGCTTCTTCGTCGGGAGCACGCTGGTCTCTCGCCTGGGCGAACCCCGGCAGCCCCGATGGATCGATGCCAAGGGCAGCCGGCGCGACCAGTGGCAGGTACTGGCCAACGGCGGCGTTGCCGCGGCGGGTGGACTGGTCGGCTGGTGGTTCGACCAGACGCTGGGCCTCTGGGTGGCAACGGCGGCGCTGGCCGCAGCCGCGGCCGATACCTGGGCCACGTCGCTGGGCGCCTTCAGCCGGCGCGATCCCTGGCACCCGTTGCGGCGGGTCCGCGTGCCGAAGGGAACCTCGGGTGGCGTCTCCCTGATCGGCTCCGCCGGCGGAGCAGTCGGGTCCGCCGTGGTCGCGGCCGCACCGCTGGTGGCCGGTGCGCCACCGGTCCTGGCAGGCTCCGCTTTTCTGATCGGGATGCTGGGAATGGTGGCGGATTCGCTGCTCGGGGCTACCGTTCAGGGTCGGTTCGAGTGTCCGGCCTGCAACCTGGCGAGCGAACACAGGCGGCATCGCTGCGGAGCCCCAACCAGGCACGCAGGAGGTATGGCATGGCTCAACAACGATGCAGTCAACCTGCTGGCAACCATCCTGGCCGGCTGCGCCGGGTGGGGATGGTGGGCAGCCTGTTGCTCGCCTTGACCGGCTGCGTCACCGAAAAGGATCCCTTCGCGTCGGACCGGATGACCGGGACTGGGACCAGCGGGAGCAGGAGCAACCTGGTCGGCACCTGGGAAGTTACGCTCATCGTCACGGTGGCAGAGGACCTTCAGACCTGGACCACCCGCTGGGACTTTCGGACCGACCGGACCTGTACCTGGCGTCAGCGCGTGGTTTCGGCAATTGAGGGCATTCCGCGCGAAGACCTGCGTACCTGCGAATGGGTCGACGCGAACGGCGAGCTCACTGTCACCTGGGATGACACCGGCGGCGTGGACGTCATGGAGTATACCTTCGCCGTGTTCGATCCCGACCGGCTGGTGCTCCAGGGAGTCGAGTATCAGCGAATCCCGTAACGCACCGCCCGCCGATCTGCTGGTGGTGGGGGCGGGACCGGCGGGCGCTGCCTTGGCGATTCACGCTGCCGGGAGCGGACTCCGGGTAACCCTGCTGGATCGCAGCCGTTTCCCGCGTGACAAGATCTGCGCCGAGTATCTGAGCCCGGAGACGCTGCGCCGGCTGGCCCGGTTGGGTGTGCTCGACCGGGTGGAGGAGCAGGGCGGCGTTCCGTTGGCCGGGACCGCAGTCTTCGGACCCGGAGGCTCCCGGCTCCAAGGGCTCTTCGCCCGGGCCGCGGTAGCACCGTTTCGTCCCACCGGCCTCTCGGTGCAGCGCCGGTTCCTCGATGCGATCCTGGTGGACCGGGCCCGCCGGGCCGGAGCAACGGTTGCGGAAGGACTGGCCGTGACCGACCTCCTCTATGATGGCGGCAACGTAGCGGGAGCGGTGGCCCGCGATGCCGGAGGACGGGTGCGGCTGTTCCGGGCGAGGCTCACCGCCGGTGCGGACGGACTCCGTTCGACTGTCGCTCGACGCCTGGGCGTGGGTCGCTACGGTTTCCCCGCCCGCCTGGCGTTCGTCGCATACATCGACGGGGTCGCGGACCTCACCGACTGCGCCGAGATGCATGTCGGCTCGCAGGGATACGTCGGCCTGAATCCGCTGGGGGACGGGCTGGCCAACGTGGCGCTGGTCGTGCCTCGGCGGCTGACCCTGGCGGCGCGAGGCGATCCCACCGGCTTTTTCCGGGCGCGGCTCGGGAGCTTCCCGGCGGTTCATGATCGCCTCGCGGCAGGCCGGATAGTGCGGCGGACGATGGTAACCGGTCCCTTTGCCTATCGGGCGCGCCGGGTTACCACCGGCGGTGCCTTGCTGCTGGGTGACGCCGCGGATTTCTTCGATCCGTTCACCGGAGAGGGCATCGGCAGCGCTCTCCGGGGTGCGGAGCTCGCCGCCGAGACGGCCATCGAGGCTCTGGAGACTCCGGGTATCGTCGAGGCGGCCCGGCTCAAGCCATATGCCCGGGCCCGCCGCGCCGCCTTCGCCGGCAAGTGGGCGGTGGAGCGGCTGATCGGCTGGGGAATGCTGGCGCCGCGTCTGTTCGACCGGGCGGTCCACAATCTGGAATCCCGGGGATGGTCGCATACGTTTATCGGCGTGACCGGTGACTTCGTACCGCCGCGCGCGGTGCTCAACCCTCGAGTCCTCACCGGCATGCTCTGGTAGCGATCCAGTGACCCATCTCGATTCCGCGGTCTTCCGCGAGCTGTGCGGCCGCTTTGCCACCGGCGTCGTGGTGGTGACGACCATGAGTCACGAGGGAAGCCCGGTCGGCATGACCGCCAACAGCTTTACCTCGGTCTCGCTGGTGCCTCCGCTGGTGTCGCTGAACGTCGATCACGGCGCGGCCATGCATGGTCATGTCTCCCGGGCGAGGCGGTTCGCGGTGAACATTCTCGAGAGCCGGCAGGAAGCCGTCTCCCGCCGCTTTGCCGAGGAGCACCCGGACCGGTTCGATGGAGTGGGATACCGGGTGAGCGACCTGGGACTGCCGCTGCTCGAAGGCACCCTGGCGGTTCTCGAGTGCGAACGGCATAACAGCTTCGAGGCCGGTGACCACACCATCGTGATCGGCCGGGTCCTCGGCGGCCAGGTGAACGAAGGACGGCCCCTGCTCTATTATCGGGGCGGCTACTACGATATCCCGCTGTGAGTCGCCTGACGCTTTCTCCCACCGGGCGCGAGATCCTGGATGATCCCGGCACCGATCCCGCTGCCGTGGCGCTCTCGCTCCACAACATCGCGCGGGCCAACCGGTGGTTCGGCGGGCTGGCGGCGGTGCGCTACGGCCTCCAACGGGTGCTCGGCCGGGAGGTGCGCCACGCGACCCTGCTCGACGTGGGGACCGGGCAGGGAGACGTCCCGTTGATGGCCCGCACCT
>DASTEX010000543.1:0-7384 GCA_035709185.1 Gemmatimonadales bacterium | reverse complement strand
CTTTGCATCTCCTCTCGCCCGCCCGCTTTCCCGACGCGGTCTTCACGTTGTTCTCCGGCGGTCTGATGCTCGGGGCCTGGTACATGGCCACCGATCCCGTGACTTCTCCGGTAACCAACAAGGGCTGCTGGATCTTCGGCGCCGGGATCGGTGCGCTGGTCGTGATTATCCGGATCTGGGGCGGCCTGGCCGAAGGCGTGATGTACGCCATCCTGCTGATGAATGCGCTGGTGCCGTTCATCAACCGGGCGACGCAGCCAGTGGTATTCGGGACCCGAGGGGTGGCACAATGACAGGCGGGCAGGCGGGCGGGCGGGCAGGCGGGCCTGGCGCGCTGGTGGGCGGGCAGGCGGGCAGGCGGGCGGGCGGCCCGGATGAGGCCGGGCCGTTCACCGGGCACACTGGTGGTGTTTCCGCCCCCGATGCTCCCCAACGGGTAAGCGCCGGGCGGCTGATCGCGACCCTGGGCGGCGCCGGTCTGCTGGCGGGGCTGCTGATCGTGGTGGCATACGAGACCACTACCCCGGCCATCGAAGCCCATCGCGCCCGCCGGCTGCAATTGGCGGTGAGCGAGGTGCTCAAAGGCCCGGCCCGGTACGACACCCTGTACCTGGTGAACGGGGAATTGAAGACGGCGCCGCCGGCCGGAGCCGCCGCGGAGCAGGTGTATCTGGGCCGGGACGCCCAGGGCCAGCCGGTCGGCTATGCCCTGGTCGCGGGAGGGGCCGGGTTCCAGGACCAGATCCAGCTCATCTTCGGCTACGATCCGAAGACCCGGACGCTGCTCGGCATGAAGGTGCTCGAGAGCAAGGAGACCCCCGGCCTGGGGGACAAGATCGAGAAGGACACCTTCTTCGTCCGCCAGTTCGGCCGCAGTGCCACGCCGCTCAAGGGAGTGAAACCCGGAGCCGGAAAGGGAGCGCCGGGCGAAGTGGACCTGATAACCGGGGCCACGATTTCATCCCGGGCCATTGTGAAGATCATCAACGACGCTCTGGCCCGGCTCGGGCCTGCGCTCGAGGCGGGAGCGGCGCCATGAGAACCACCACTCCCCGCCAGGACCTGGTGCGCGGCGTCTGGCGCGAGAATCCGGTCCTGATCCAGGCGCTGGGGCTCTGTCCCACGCTGGCCGTCACCAACACCGTGGCCAACAGCCTGGCCATGGGGCTGGCCACGTTCTTCGTGCTGTTAGGCTCGAGCTTCCTGGTTTCCAGCCTGCGCCGCTGGGTCCCGGGAGAAGTCCGGATCAGCACCTACATCCTCATCATCGCCACCTTCGTGACGGTGGCCGACATGGCCCTGGCGGCGATCGTGCCCGACATCCACAAGGCGCTGGGCGCCTTCATCGCGCTGATCGTGGTCAACTGCATCATCCTGGGCCGGCAGGAAGCCTTCGCGTCCCGCAATCCGGTGGGCCGGTCGGTGCTCGACGCGGTGGGTACGGGCGGCGGCTTCGTCATCTCGCTTCTGCTGATGGGGACGATTCGCGAAGTGCTGGGCAACGGGACGCTGCTGGGCCAGCCCCTCTTCGGTCCGCGGTACGAGCCGTGGGTGATCATGATCCTGCCCCCCGGGGGCTTCCTCACCCTGGGCGTGATCCTGCTGCTGCTGTCGGCGATCGCGCAACGCCGGGCCCGGCGGGCCCAGCCGGTTGCGGCCGGCGACGCCAGGAGGGCCGCATGATCGGCGAGCTGGGCTGGATCTTCCTGTCGGCGGCGGTGATCAACAACTTCACGCTCGCGTTGTTCCTCGGGCTGTGCCCCTTCATGGGCGTGTCGGGCAAGGTGGACACGGCGCTGCGGATGGGCCTCGCCAATACGTTCGTCCTGACCATCACCTCGCTCTGCGTGTCGGCCCTGAATGCCTGGGTACTGCCCCGGGCGCCCTACCTCCGTCTGATCGCGTTCATCGTGGTGATCGCGTCACTGGTGCAGATCGTGGAGCTGGTGATCAAGAAGGTCTCGCCGGTCCTGTTCCGGGAGCTGGGGATCTACCTCCCGCTCATTACGACCAACTGCGCCATCCTCGGACTGGCGCTGTTCCAGACCAACCGCGGCTACGGCGCAGTGGAAGGCCTGGTATTCGCGCTCGGCGCCGGCGCCGGGCTGACGCTCGCGTTGCTGCTGATGGCGTCCATCCGGGAATCCGTGGAATTGAGCGATCTCCCCCAGGCGGCGCGCGGGCTGGGCCTGGTGCTGATCATCGCGGCGGGGCTGTCGCTCGCCTTCATGGGCTTCGCCGGCCTGCTGAGCGGCGCATGACGGTGTTCCTCGGAATCGGCGCGATGGCCCTGCTGTTCGTGGCCTTCGGCCTCGTGCGGCGGGGCCGGGAACCGGAGCACGGCTGTGGCGGCTGCACCGCTTGTACCGGCGGGTGCGCCCTGGAAAAAGGAAACAGCGATGTCAGTGCGCGACGATCATAACGGCCGGCGGTTCACCCGGCGGGAAATGCTGACCATGGCGGGCGGCGCGTTCGTGCTCCTGCTGACGCCGGCCGCGCTCAGGCGCCCGATGCGCGTGACCCGCAGCATCCCGGTCATGGGAACGGTAGCCGAGGTGCTGGTGGTGGACGACGAGCGCTCCCACGCGGAATGGGCCATCGACCTGGCGTTCGAGCAGCTTCGCTGGGTGGACGCGACCATGTCCCGCTTCAACCCGGAGTCCGATATCGGCCGGGTGAACGCACTGGGCTGGCGCGACGCGGTGACGGTGGACCGGGCGACGGCCGCGGTGGTGCGCGAAGCCATCCGCTGGGCCGAGCTGAGCCAGGGCCGGTTCGATCCGGGGTTGGCTCGGCTGAGTGAAGTGTGGGACGTGGGTCGGCGCCGGACCCCGCCGCCGGAGCCGGCCTTCGCCCGCATGGCGGGCCGTCGTCTCTACCGCGCGATCGAAGTGGGGACGTTCCGTGAGCATCCCGTCATCCGGCTGGGCGACCGGGATGCCGGGATCGATCTGGGCGGAATTGCCAAGGGATTCGCGGTGGACCGGGCGATCGCGACCCTTCGGGCCGTGGGCATCCGGAGTGCCGTGGTCAACGCGGGTGGCGATCTCTACGCCATGGGCCGTTCGGAAGATGGCGACCGGTGGCGGGTCGGGATCCGGTCGGCGGCGGACCCTTCCCGCATCGAGGGCCAACTGGAGCTGGAGGACGAAGCCGTCGCGACGTCGGGCGACTATTTCCAGGGCTTCGATTATCGCGGTCGGCGGTACCACCACATCATGGATCCGGCGCGGGCCGAGCCGCGGGTCACGACCACGCACAGCATCACCGTGCGGGCGCCGGACTGCATGACGGCGGACGGGGCGGCGACGGCGGTGTTCGGTCTTGGCAGCAGCGAGGCCAGTAGCCTCGTGCGGATGCAGGGAGTTTCGATCGCGAGTCAGGCGTAAGGAGGAGGCGGGACGGTCTTCGACCACCTTCGACCACCTTCGACCGTCTTCGACCATCTTCGCCTTCTTCCCGGAATTTGGATACAATTCAGTATGCTCTATCCGGGCCTCCTGGCCCTTTCCCTTTTCCAGGTCCCTGCTGCCGGCTCTGGAGCCCCCTCCGGCTCCATGGTCCACCGGAACGGCCGGATTCCCCCGACGGCGACGGCGGTCCGGGTGACCGAATCGCCCCGGCTGGACGGGGTGCTCGACGAGCCGGTGTGGGCGACAGCGCCAGCGGCCAGCGAATTCCGGCGCGACGTGCCCAGTGACGGCAAGCCCGCGGCGGAAGACACCGAGGTGCGGGTGCTCTACGATGAGCACGCGCTCTATGTGGGCGCCCGCCTCTTCAACAGCGATCCGAGCCGGGTTTCGCGCCGGCTCTCGCGGCGGGACTCCTTCAGCGTCTTCAACGATGTCTTCTTCGTGCTGATCGACTCGTACCACGATCACAGCACGGCGTTTGTCTTTGGGGCCACGCCGGCCGGCGAGCGCCGGGATGCCATCCAGAGCGCGGACGGCGGTGCGATCGATGCCTCCTGGGATCCCGTGTGGGAAGTGAAGACCCGGGTGGACTCGCTGGGGTGGGTGGCCGAGATGCGGATTCCGTTCTCGCAGCTCCGGTTCCCCAATGCAGCGGTCCAGACCTGGGGGATCCAGTTCCGGCGCGACATCCGCGCCGCCGGCGAAGCGGTGGACTGGTCGTGGTCGCCCCGGACCGAGCCCGGCGCCGCCTCGAAGTACGGCCATCTGCTGGGGCTGTCCTCCATTCCCCAGCCGCGCCGGCTCGAGGTGCTGCCGTACACCGTGGGCCGGACCACCTTCACCGAGGGCGCCGACCGGTCGAATCCCTTCGACGACGGTTCGCTCCATGAAGCAAGCGCGGGCCTCGATCTCAAGTACGGTCTGACCAGCAACATCACGCTCGACGCCACCTTCAATCCCGACTTCGGGCAGGTGGAGGCCGATCCGGCGGTGGTGAACCTCAGCGCCTTCGAGACCTTCTTCGAGGAGCGCCGTCCCTTCTTCATCGAGCGGGCCGATCTCTTCCGGTTCGGGGAAGGATCGGCCGAGACCTTCTTCTACTCCCGCCGCGTGGGCCGCGCGCCTACCCTCTCGGCGGAGGGCACGGCCGACTACATCGATACCCCGCAGGCGGCCTCGATCCTGGGCGCGGTCAAGGCGAGCGGCCGCAGCAGCTCGGGCTGGTCGATCGGGGTGCTGGAGGCGGTCACCGCCAAGGAGGAAGTCCACCGCGCGATGGCCGGTGGGGGGAACCTGCCCGACCTGGCGGTCGAGCCGCTCACCAGCTACACCGTGGCCCGCTTGCGGCGGGAATACGCCGGCGGGTCGAGCTTTGTGGGAGGCATGTTCACCGCGGTCAACCGGCGACTGGACGAGCCCCAGTTCGACGTCCTGCGGTCGTCGGCCTATGCCGGCGGGATGGACCTGCTGCATCGCTTTGCCGGGAACCGATACCTCGTGCGCGGGTGGCTGGCCGGCTCGCTGGTGAACGGTTCGGCTGGGGCCATGACCGCCACCCAGCAGGCATCGACCCGCTACTACCAGCGGCCCGATCAGGATTACCTCGCGGTCGATCCTGATGCCACGTCGCTCACCGGCTATTCCTCCGGCCTGGCCTTCCAGAAAACCGGTGGGGAATGGAACTGGACGCTGGGCGGCAGCGCGGTTTCGCCGGGTTACGAGCTGAACGACGCCGGCTTCCAGTCCGACGCCGACCGGATCAGCGGAACCGCGTCCCTCAGGCGGAACTGGGTCAGGCCGGGGAAGGTGTTCCGCTCGTTCAGCGCCCAGCTGAGTGGCTCCCAGGCGCTGAACTATGGCGGGCTGAACCTGCGCCGGAACCTGGCGTTAGGCGTGGGCGGGACGTTCCACAACCTCTGGGGTGTCAATCTCCAGCTCTCGCGCGGGTTCCCCGGAGCCAACGACCGGGTCACGCGGGGCGGGCCGGTACGGCTTCAGCCCTCGAACTGGTCGGTGGGGCTGTCGGGCTCGACCGACAGCCGGAACGCGATCGCGCTGCATGCCTATGCGAGCTACGTGGGTGCGGAGAGCGGGGCGTGGGCCCGGTATGCCGGGGCCAGCCTGACATTCCGTCCCCAGGGCGCCTTCGACGTCGTCATCGAGACCGAAGTGGCCCGCACCCGGGAGGACGCCTTCTATGTCACTCAGGGGGCGGACGCCTCGGCCGATGCCACCTTCGGCCGGCGCTATCTCTTCGCCACGCTCGACCAGCACGTGCTGGACACCCGGATCCGGCTCAACTGGCTGCTCTCGCCCAATCTCTCGATCCAGCTTTACGCCCAACCCTTTCTCGCCACCGGCGATTACGAGCAGTTCAAAGCCCTGGCAGAGCCCGGGTCGTACGATTTCCTGAGGTATGGCGAGAACGGGTCGAGCATCACGTTCGACGAGCCCAGTCAGAGGTACACCACCGTGGGCGCGCCGGGGGGCGATCCGATCGGGTTCACCAATCCCGACTTCCGGGTGCGGTCGCTGCGGGGCAACCTGGTTCTGCGCTGGGAGTATCGTCCGGGCTCGACCCTGTTCCTGGTCTGGAGTCAGAACCGGGCCTCGTCCATACTCGATCCCGCCTGGAATGGCCTGGACGATCTCTGGGACCTGCGGCACGATCCCCAGCAGAACGTCTTTCTCATCAAACTGAACTACTACCTCAACCTTTAAGGACTTAGGACTTGGGACTTAGGACACATAAGGACTTAGGACTTAGGACTTAGGACTAAGTCCGCCCAGCCCAACCCTGGAGTACTGCACAGGCTTCCGGGCAGGGTGGAGGGGACTTAGTCCTAAGTCCTTAGTTCTTTTATTTCCCCAGGACGTTTTCCCGCGACAACCGAAGCGCCGTCGCAAGCGGAGTCCAGTCGTCGGTCCAGACCTGGCCGCCGGTGGGAAGGTTCCATTCCCAGCGTCCGCTCGCGACCAGCGGCGCCAGCGTTGCGGTGTCCGCCGCCATCGCCACCACCGTGGCCCAGACGGCCCGGTCGTCGAGGGTGGGTTCCTCGGCCATCCGGACGGTGTCGGCCGTTCGCACGCTGACCCAACCGGCATCCGAGGAGAGTGAGGCCACCACCGGGACCAGGTCGAGGAACCGATTCGAGACGTGGAAGGCGATCAGACCGTCAGGCGCGGTCCGGCTGCGGTAGAGCGCCATTGCCTCGCGGGTGAGCAGGTGGGTGGGGATGGCGTCGGAGTTGAAGGCGTCCAGGGTCAGCAGATCGAACCCGACGGTCTCGCCCTCCAGGGTCAGGCGGGCGTCGCCCAGGCGCACCCCGGCGTCGGGGGAACACGCCGTCAGGGTTCGGAAGAGTGTCGTGTCCTTCGCCAGCCGCACCACGCCCGGGTTGATCTCGAAATAGGTGAACTGGCTTCCCGGCTCGGCGGTGCAGCTCAGGCTGCCGATGCCGAGTCCGGCCACACCGAAGCGAAGCACGGATTGCCGCCGCTGCACCAGGAGGAAGAGATCGCCAAAGGGACCGCGCCGGGCGTAGTAGAGGGTGGCGATGGGCCGGGTGCCGTCCCCGGCCGGCTCGTAGCCGTGCAGGGTGGCGCCGGAGACCAGGTCGGTCCCGGAGGAGTGCTGCCGGACCAGGAACCTGCCTAACAGCCCGTGCGTGCTGCCGCGGTAGCCGGGCGAAGCCAGCTCCACCACCAGGCCGGCGAGCCCCAGTGCCGCGAGCGCGGCCCCCGCGATCCTCGGCGCGGTGCGCCAGGCCATGACCAGCGTGCCGGCGGCAATCGAGAGGCTGGCCAGCACCCGGTTGCTCACGTCGGGCGCGAGCCAGGGGACCAGTGCTGCGACCGCGCCGAAACCGAGGAAAACCAGCAGGCCGGTCCGGGTCCGCTGTTGGACTGCCGGCCGGCCCAGCGCCACTGCAAGGGCCAGGGCAAGCGGGGCCTCGATCGGCACCGGTGAC
>DASTEX010000542.1:0-2786 GCA_035709185.1 Gemmatimonadales bacterium | reverse complement strand
GGAGCCGGGGTGATCATTCACCAGCGGGACCGGAAGACGGTCCGGGGACTGACCACCGCCGCGACCATATGGTTGACGGCTGGGTTGGGGCTGGCCTGCGGCCTCGGACGCTGGATGCTTGCGGGGACGGCGATCGCCCTGGGGCTCACCGTCCTGCTCGCAGGCGGAGCGCTCGAGCATGCGGTGCGCCGGCTTATGCGGAAACCGCCCGGCACGCACGCCGAGGGAGGCTAGCCCGGCCGGTTTGCGGCCTCCGCGCGGGCGCGTTCCTCCACGAGCTGGCGCTCGATCACCTCCTGCATCTCGGCCGAGCGGCGCCGGCGCGCCCGGACGATCCCGCACAGTTCCGGGGCGTGCGGTCCCGTGATGATGCAATCGGAAGTCGCCTTGTGCGTCACGGCCTCGGCCATGGCGGGGGAATATAGCCCCCCGACGCAGCGCCACCCCGCAACGGCTGGGCCGTCAGCGGAGCCCGCCTCAGGACCGGCTCGTATCCGGGGCGGAGTCGGGCACGTAGGTGCCGGGGGCGGGGGCCGACAACGTGTCCTCCAGACGCACGCTATCACCCGCTGTCTTGGTCACCGTACTCGTGTCCCGGCCGGTGTCCGGCACGTAGGTGCCAGGCTTGGGCGCCGACAACGTGTCTTCGAGGCGGATGCTGTCGCCGACCGTCTTGGTCATCCTGCCCGTCTGGTCGTACTCGCCGGGACGCTCGGTGCGGCCGCCACTGGGGCTCGGCTCGACATCCGTTCCCTCGCCTTCAGTCTTTGGCCCGCAGGCGAGTAGCAAGAGCACCGGCAACGTTCCAAGCAGGCAGGACCGGAAGCGGAATCGCATAGAACCCCACAAGGTGAGAGCTGCCCCTGACCTAAGCGGGTGCGCGGCAGGCCCGCAGTGGGGCCCGTCACGTTCCTGACCCCTGGCATCTGGCCGCACACTGGCGGGGGTGATCTGCAGCACCGAACTGGTCGGGCCCAGCCCGCTAACGAGGAATCCAGGGAACGGTGGCAGCGCCTGTGCGGTGGCACCGCAATCCCGAATCCACGCGAGGATGCTGAGAATGCTAAAATGTGGGTGGTAGATGTCATCGCGGGCGTACTGCTCGGCGCGCTGGTAGCCGGTGCGATCGGCCTGGTAGGGTCCCAACGCTGGAGCCGCCCAGCGAACGGCCGGGGAGGTCGCCGGGTACGCTGAACTCGCCTTCTGCGGCGGCGAACGGAGCCCGCTCCCGGCGTGAGCGGTGACGGTAGTGCACTAAGCTGCATCACCCTTGCGCCTGGGCCCGATCGCGGTAGCGTTGACTTTATCCCCCACACAACCGGGTCGCCGTGGACAACGGGCCACCGGCTCGTCCCATTGTTCTCGTCGTAGACGATGATCCGCAGGTTCGGGCGATTACGGTTCGAGCGCTCGCGGACGGCGGCTTTGCAACCCTGGAAGCCACGAATGCGGTTGATGCACTCGCCGTGCTGCAGGACCCCACTGCACCCGATATTCGTCTCGTGATCACCGACGTCGTAATGCCCGGCATGGCGGGTGACGACTTCGGGCGCTTGCTCCATCACATCCACCCTGAACTCCCGGTGCTCTACATGTCCGGATACTCCCGCCCTGCGTTTGATTTCCTGTCGCCCGAGGAGCTGGAGCGCTGCTGGGTCTCGAAGCCCTTTGACATCTCCGAACTGGTCCAGAAGGCAAGGGAGTGCCTGGAAGCCGGCCGGCCTCAGTCTTGATAGCGCTGCCCGTAGGGCTGCGGGGCGCACTAGATTCGTGAGTCGTTGCGCGCCCGTAGCTCAGCTGGATAGAGCAACAGCCTTCTAAGCTGTGGGTCGGTGGTTCGAGTCCACCCGGGCGCATCCGCAGACGAACGGAGGAGCCACCCAGTTTCGGCTCCTCCGCCGCTGCGTCACGAGCTTTTCCGGTTTTCCGGGTCCCAATGCTTCTCGAGCTCGGTTTCCGTGCCGGGCGCGGCGCTGCCCTGACCCGGCCCGTCCGTCCCGCCCTCCGGCACCCGGGGCGCGCCCCGCCGTGCGGCCGACGGCGGCGTGTCACCGGCCTGGTGCCGCTGCTCGTCGAGGAGCTCGCGTGCAGCATCGCCCCGGTCGGGAGCGGTTCCGCTCTCCCGGACGACGGCGTCCTGCCGCGGGTCGGTCATGCCGGTGACGTCCTCATTGCGGAGAGCGGGTACGCCACGCTCGGAGCGACGCCTGGGGCTCATTCCCGCTGTCCCCGCCGCGACACCGGAGCCTCCTCCTCGTCCGCTTCCGACGCGTCGGCGGCCTCGATGTTGATTACGCTCTCGGCCAGCTCCGAGAGCCGCTCGTCCGTCCGCTCCTCCTCGTCGAGGGTCTCACCCAGAAGCTCGTGCACCTGATCGTAGCCGAGCAGCTCGGCATACGTGGCGACACAGCCGTACGCGGCAATCTCGTAATGCTCGACCTTCTGCGCCGCGGCGATCAGCGCGGCGTCCATCACGTCGGCGGTGGCGTGCTCCTCCATCACCTTTTGCCCCTCGGCGATGAGTCCTGCCATTCCCTCGCATTTCTTGCCCTTGGCGGGTATGCCGAGCAACTCGAAGACCCGGTCGAGTCGCTCGATCTGCCCTTCGGTCTGCTGCAGGTGCTCCTCGAACGCACTGCGGAGCTCCGGGTTGGTGGCGGCCTTGATCATCTTCGGCAGCGCCCTGGTGATCTGCCCTTCGGCGTGATAGATGTCCTGGAGCTCGTGGACGAGCAGGTCGTCCAACGACTTGAGCTGCTTGGCCATACGACGGTTCTCCCTGGAAA
>DASTEX010000541.1:0-7949 GCA_035709185.1 Gemmatimonadales bacterium | reverse complement strand
GGGGACCTGCGGGGATACCTGAGAATCGCGTCGCCGCTCACGGCCGGGGTGCGGCTGCTGCATTACGGCCGGTATCTGTCCGGAGCGGAAGACGAGCGGCTCAGCCGGCTCTTCCTGGGCTACCCCAGCCTGATCCG
The DNA here is from genome assembly GCA_035709185.1 of Gemmatimonadales bacterium. Classification (GTDB taxonomy): domain Bacteria; phylum Gemmatimonadota; class Gemmatimonadetes; order Gemmatimonadales; family GWC2-71-9; genus SZUA-320. The sequence continues at coordinate 7,812 of DASTEX010000541.1, read as the reverse complement.
CGGGTATGACAACGGCTCGTTCAGCACCGATCGCTGTCCCCCGAACGTGGGGCTGGAGCAGTGCTCCGAGATCCAGGTCTACGATCAGCTGTTCGGGAGCCGGGTGGCGGTGATGAACGGCGAGCTCCGGCTGTCCCTGTTCGGACCGGTGGGCGTGTTTGGTTCCGGTTTCCTGCCGGCCGACCTGGTCGGGTTCTACGATGCCGGTCTGGCCTGGTCCACCAACCTGGACGAGACGCCCGACATTGACGAGCGGGCCTGGTTCCAGGGCGGTGATCGGGAGCCGCTCCGGAGCGCGGGCGCCGGGCTCCGGTTCAACCTGCTGGGATTCGCGCTGGCGGAAGTGTACTGGGTGAAGCCGTTCGACCGGCCACTCCGGAACGGTTACCTGACGTTCAGTCTCAACTCGGGCTTCTAGTCTGGTGCGCTCCGGCCGGCCTATTCCGACCGGAGCGCCTCGATCGGATCCGCCCGGGTGGCCCGCCAGGCCGGACCCAGGCACGCGGCCACCGCAACCACCAGCAACAGCGCCGCCATCGCCAGCAGCACCCTCGGCTCCATCGGCGAAATCTCGTAGAGCGACGCCCTGAGCACCCGGGTGACGGCGAAGGCCCCACCCACTCCCAGCAGCAGCCCGATCACCGGAAACACCATCCCCTCTCGCAGCACCTGCCGCAGCACCCGCCCGTTATCGGCGCCGAGCGCGATCCGGATCCCGAACTCGCGGGTCCGCGTGGTCACGGCGTAGGCCAGCACGGCGAAGATCCCGCTCGCGGCCAGCAGCAGCGCCGCTATCCCGAAGCCTCCGAACAGCATGGCATCGAACCGGTGGCGGGCCCAGGACCCGCTCATCAGCTCGGTGAGCGGCTGCACGTCCTGAAGCGCCAGCTCGGGATCCACCTCCGCGATCGCTTCCCTTACGTCCGCCACCACCGCCATCGGGTCGCCGGCGGTGCGAAGAAACACCATCCGCGAGGCATAGGTGAACTGCCGATAGGGCGTGTAGAAGCTGGCGAAGTTGGGATCGCGATCGAGCGGCCGGTACGCCACGTCACCCACGATGCCAACGATCTCGGCGCTCCGCTCCGGGCTGTCGAAATCGCTGCCGCCGCCGAACCAGACCCGCTGCCCGATCGGATCCTGGTCGGGCCAGAACCGCCCGGCCGCCGTCTCACTGATGACGGTTACCCGCGGGGCTCCAGCTTCGTCCGCCGGGGTGAACCCCCGGCCCCGGATCAGAGGAATCCCCAGAGTGCGGAAGTGATCGGGGCCGACATAGTGCCTCAGCACCCCCGGCGCCTGCCCCGGCGGCGGGGGAGGTTGTCCTTCTATATAGAGGGTGCTGCTCGCGGTTCCGCTGAGCGGGGCGCCCCCGTCCACCGTCGCCGACTGCACGCCCGGCACCCGGCTTAGCGCCTCCAGCACCCGCGTGATGAAGGCCGGCGCCGTGGCCGGCGGAACCCGCGCCTCGGACGGGATGATCCAGAAGGTGAGGATGTTGCCGGGGTCCACGCCCACATCCACCCGCCGCATCCGCTGGAAACTCTCGATCAGAAGGCCGGCGGTGACCACCAGCAGCATCGCCAGCGCCGCCTCGACTCCCACGATCAGCCCCCTGAGCGAGGGCCGCCGCAGCGTGACCGATTCACCGGTCAGTCCTCGCGAGCCCGACCGGATGCCGGAGGAGACGTCGATCCGGACCGCGCTCAGGGCCGGCGCACCCGACACCAGCAGCGCCGTCGCCAGCGCCAGCACCAGGCCGAAGCCAAGCTGGGCGAGGGAGAACGCGGGCTCATCGAACGGCGCCAGACTGCCGTAGAAGTTGCGCGGGGCCCAGAGGTTGGCCGGCGGTGTCACCAGTCCGCCGGCCCACCAGGCCAGCCCGACTCCAAGCGCGCCGCCGGTCAGGCTCAGCACCAGGCCTTCCCGCAGGATGTGGCCGAAGAGCCGGCCGGTGCTGCTGCCTAACGCCAGCCGGACGGCGGCGTCGTGCCGGCCGGTCGCCACCCGGCCCAGCAGCAGGTTGGTCACGTTGGCACAGGCCAGGAGATGAAGCAGCCCGACCGCGCCCAGCAGGATCAGCAGCGAGCGGCGCACGGTGGGATCGACCCGGGCCTGATTGATGGGAATGGCACTGGCGGTCACCCGCTCGTCCGGCTCCCCGGGCTCACTCGGAATCGCGCGGTTGATGCTCTGCCCCAGCACCTCCAGCTCGCCGGCGGCCGTGGACAGCGACACCCCCTCCCGCAGCCGGCCGACCACACTGATGAAGTTCTGATTGGTGGTCAGGTATTCGGCGTAGGTGATCAGCGGCGACACGGTCGCCGGAACCCACGCTTCGGCCCGCCCCGAGAGACCGCGGAACCCCCGGGGCAGCACCCCGATCACCGTCAGCGGGACGCCATTCAGGCGGATGGTCTGGCCGATGATGGCGGGATCGGCGGCAAAGCGCCGGGTCCAGAGATCCTCGCCGATGAGGGCCACGTGCGATGGCTGCATCGGGTCGTTTTCGGCGTCACCCAACAGCCGGCCCTGTTGCGGCCTCACCCGCAGGACCTGGAAGTACGACGGCGCCACCCGCTCCCCGCGGATCAGCTCCGCGGTCCCTTCGCCCCCGCCCGAGAGGGTGAGTGAGGCCGGTGAGTAACTCGCAACGCTCTCGAAGCTCTGCTGCTGCTCCGCCAGGAGCCGATAGCGGGCGAACGACCAGCGCTCGCGGCGGGGCGGCTCGTGGGCCGGGTTCCGCTCGAGGAAGAGCAGCGTTACCCGGGTCGCGTCCGGGAAGGGCGGCTGGCGGAACAGGGCCGCGTCCACGATCCCGAAGGCGGTGGTGAAGGCCGCGACGCCCAGGGCAAGGGTAAGTACGACCGCGGCCGAGAGGCGCGGGGTGCGAAACAGCGAGCGAAGGGTTGAGGAGAGTGCCACGGCACCGGCCTTCCTTCCGGACTTCCCTGAGATGTCGGCCGCCCCCGCACAGTTTAGCGCCGGTTCCCGCCCCGCGCCGCTTGGATTGTATACAATGTTCCGGTATCTTCGACGGTCCACCGCTCCCTGACCCTTCCCCTCGAGGTCCGGCATGACCGGGTTCCGCCGCTGGGTTCGTCGCTTTGCCGGGTTCACCGTGCTGCTGACGCTGGTCATACACCGCGACGCAGCGGGGCAGGGCAGCCGGTTCGACCTGGAGAAGACCCGGACCGTCCTCACCGGCCTGATCCAGAAATCGATGCAGGAGCGGGGCGTGCCTTCGGTCTCGATCGCGCTGGTCCGGGGCGATTCGATCGTCTGGAAGGCCGCGTTCGGCTACGCCAACGTTCGGACCCGAACCCCGGCTTCCCCCGAGACCTACTACAGCACCGGTTCCACCTTCAAGGCCGCGACGGCGACGGCGATCCTGCAGCTGGTGGAACAGGGGAAGATCGGGCTGGACCAGCCGGTCAACCGGTACCTGGGCGAGGTGCAGGTCCAGGACCGGCTTCAGGCCGAAAAGCCGGTGACCGTTCGCCATATCCTCTCGCACTGGTCCGGCCTCACCGCGGGCGCCAACACCAAGCCGATCTGGGGCCGCGAGCTGCCCAAGCCGCTCGACCGGATGGTCGCCGCGCTCTACTCCATCCGCGCCCCCGAGACCAGGTGGGAGTACAACAACTACGCCTACGGGATGGCCGGCCTGCTGGTGGAGAAGGTCTCCGGCATGGAGTACGAGAAGTACATGGTGGAGCACGTGCTCAAGCCGCTGGGCGTGACCACCGCGCACCCGGTCTCTCCCTCGCCCGAGATGGTCGAGCTGATGGCGCTTCCGTATGTGCCCGGCGGCCCCGGCGGGAAGCCGCGGCCGGTCGAGCAGGTGCACTTCGACGTCTATCCCGCCGGCGACCTGTGGCTCACCGCCGAGGAGATGGCGCGGTTCCTCGGCGCGCACCTCAATGGCGGCACGTTCCAGGGCAAGCGGATTCTCTCGGAAGCGTCGGTGAAGCAGGCGCACGAGCCCCAGTTCAAGGGGACCTATGCCTTCGGCTGGTCGGTGAGCCAGGACTCGACCGGCCACACCATCATCAGTCACACCGGCGGCATTCCGGGAATGAGCTCGCTGATGATGGGCGACGTGGACGCGAAGGTCGGGGTGTACTTCATGTCCAACTCGGGGGCGCCGGGCACGATCGGCGAGGCCGCGATCCAGCTGCTCCGGGGCGAGGAATACGTTCCACCCGCACCCAGGAAGCCGATCGCGGTGGATCCCAAGATCCTCGACTCGTACGTGGGGATCTACGATCTCAACGGCGCGGCCATCAACATCGTGCGGGTCGGAACCGGGCTGGTGGCCCGGGTCGAGGGTCAGCCCGAGATGCCGCTCCTGGCGGAGAGTCCCACCCGCTTCTTCATCACCGCCGCGCCGATCACCATCGTCTTCGGGACCGATGCCCAGGGCGTGGTGGACCGGCTGGAGATCATCTCGGGCGGCACCACGGAGACGGCGAAGCGGCGGAAGTAACCCGCCGCCGGAGCCCTCGGAGAACCGCTCATGCTGAGCTTCAGGGCCGAACCGGCTACCCGCGTACTCGGGTCCCTGGTGCTGCTGGTCGCCGGATGCGCCGAACCGGAGATCCACCCCAGCGTGACCCTGATGCCGCCCCAGGGCACCCCCCGGGTCATCGACTTCACCACCGACGAAGGTACCTGGCTCTCGCTGGACGTTTCCCCCGACGGCCGCTGGATCGCCTTCGACCTGCTGGCCCACATCTACCGCGTGCCGATCGCCGGCGGCGAGGCCGAGACGCTGACTCAGAACAGCGGAATGGCGCTCAATTTCCATCCGGCGTACTCCCCCGACGGGGAACGCATTGCCTTCATCTCCGACCGGCAGGGACAGAACAATGTCTGGGTCATGGACGCCGACGGCAGCAATCCCCGTCCGGTGTTCCTCGACCTCGAGACCCGGTTCATGGCGCCGGCCTGGGCGCCGGATGGGGCCCGGTTGGCCGTCGTGCGGGTGTATCCCACGCCGGGGCGCGGCTGGCACCGCCAGATTGCCGAGATCTGGGAACTACCGCTCGCCGGCGGCGAACCGAAGCGGCTGTTAGGCGACCGCCTGATCCAGTACGATGCGCCGCGCTACTCGCCCGACGGCAGGCACCTCTACTTCCAGGTCTCCTATTCGACCGGCGAAGGCCTCGGCATGCTGTTCGCCGGGCACCGGATCCAGCGGCTGGAACTGGCAACGGGCCAGGTCGAGAACGTCCGGACGGCGGAACCGGCCGCGCTCAGCCCCGAGTACGTCGCGGCGTTGCGCCGGACCGGCTGGGCGGCCGATAACGCGATCGACCCTCCCGCGGCCCTGACCCCGATACCATCGCCCGACGGCGGGCGGATCGCCTTCGGGCTGGAGCGGCGGGACACGGCGTTCAGTTATCGCGGTCACGAATACGCGCCCAGCACCGCCCTGGTGGTCCGCGACCTGTCCGGCGGCGCGGAACGCACGATCCTGGCGCCCGCCGCCAAGGACCTGACCCAGGTCAATGCGCAGTACGGCTACGGCAGCTTCCCCCGCTTTGCCTGGACGCCGGACGGGAACGCCGTGATCGCCTGGGAAGGCGGGAAGCTCCGGCGGGTGAACCTGTCCGACGGGAGCGTCAGCACCATCCCCTTCACGGCCCGGGTGCATCGGAAGCTGTCCCAGGCGGTCCGCAGCCAGGTGGCGATCGACGATTCCGCGTTCCAGGTTCGCTTCATCCAGTGGCCCACAGCGTCTCCCGACCAGTCGCGGCTGGCGTTCGTAGCGGTGGGCCGAGTGTGGCTGATGGACCTTCCCCGCGGTACGCCCCGGGCTCTGTCGGAACCGGACTCCGGAACGGTGCAGCTGACGCCATCCTGGTCGCCCGACGGGAGCTCGATCGCCTTTACCACCTGGAACACCCGGGACCGGGGCGCGGTGTGGACCGTTCCGGCCGGCGGAGGGTCGCCCAAGCGGGTGACGGTCGAACCGGGAGAATACCTCTACCCGTTATGGTCCCCCGACGGTGCGACGCTCTTCGCCAATCGCGGCCCGACGCCGGACGGCTGGCGGCGGCAGGAGGGATGGAGCGTCGTGCGCGTTGCCGCCGCCGGAGGCAGGGCGACACCGCTCGCCGTCACCAACGGTCCGGTCCCGGTCTATCCCGGGCCGGGAGGCCGGGTCTACTTCCAGCACCAGGACCGGACCGACCGCGCCGTTCCCATGCTCTACTATCCCTTCCCCACCGATTCGGGGCTGGCGCTGAAGATCAGGGTGCGATCGGTGGCGCCCGAGGGCGGACCCACCAGAGACCACCTGGTCTTTCCGGCGCGCTGGCCGCCGGGGAACGAACCGGTGCTCTCGCCCGGCGGCGACCGGGTGGCGTTCCAGAGCGGCCGTTTCCTTTATATGGAGCCGGCGAACCGGCCGGACCGTCCCGCCGATATCAACCCGGACCCGAACACCACGGTGCCCGGCCGAAGCCTGGTGGATCCGCGCGGAGGCGTGTATCACAGCTGGCGCGATAGCACCACGCTCCAGTATGCCTCGGGGCCGCGCTACGTCACCTATGACGCGACTACGGGAACGACCACTACCGTCGATATCGACCTCCGCGTTCCCCGCCCCACCCCAGCCGGCACGATCGCGCTCGCCAACGCGAAGATCATCACCGTCGACAGCAACCGGGTGATCGAGCGGGGCACCGTGCTGGTGCGGGGGGCGCGGATTACCTGTGTGGGCGAATGCGACGTGACCGCGGCCGACCGGGTCCTCGATCTGAGCGGCAAGACCATCATGCCGGGCCTGTTCGACCTCCATGCCCATCACACCAGCGTTCCGGCCGGCGTCGTGACGACCGATCGCTGGCTGTCGCGGATCGATCTGGCCTACGGCGTCACCACCATCCTCGATCCGGCCACCACTTCGAAGGAAGCGTTCCCGCTGGCCGAGCTGATCGAGGCAGGGTCTCTGGCAGGGCCGCGCACCTACAGCGTAGCGGAGCTGGTGATCCACCCCGGTGTGGCGTGGGGGGACGAGAAGATCATCCGGACCGGGGAGGATGCCGGCCGCGAGATCAACCGGCGGGCGGACTGGGGCGCGATCAGCATCAAGAACTACCGCCAGACCGGCCGGTTCCAGCATCAGCTGCTGCTGGCGGCGGCGCGGGAGCGGGGCATCACCATGACCAGCGAGGGCGGGCCGCTCTATTTCGATGTCGGGGTCGTGATGGACGGGCAGACCGGCTGGGAGCACCTCATCGCCAACCTGCCGATCTATCGCGACGCCGCCCGGTTCTTCGGCCAGGCTCGCGCGGTGTATTCGCCCACGGCCATCGTGGCCGGCCACGTCCTGGGGTCGATGCACTGGTTCCGTCCCCGCCACGACCTGCTGCACGACGCCAAGTACCGCCGGTTCATGCCCGAGGCCGAGATCCGGGGCCGCATCGGGGGTGACCGGATGGTGCCGAAGTCCTCATTGTCCTTCCCCATCATCGCCGAAGGGCTGGCCGACATCGTGCGGGCCGGTGGGTTCGGGGCGCTGGGCGAGCACGGCGAGCAGCCCGGCATCGGCACCCACTGGGAACTGTGGAGCTACGCCGAAGCGCTCCAACCGCTCGAGGCCCTCGCGGTTGCCACCCTGCACGGGGCGTACTTCATCGGACTCGACCAGGAAACCGGCTCGATCACGCCGGGAAAGCTGGCTGACCTGCTGGTGCTCAACTCGGACCCCCTGGCCGACATCCGCAACACCGCCGACATCCTGTACGTGATGAAGGCGGGACGGCTCTACGACGATGAGACCCTGGCCATCATTCACCAGTG
>DASTEX010000540.1:0-2540 GCA_035709185.1 Gemmatimonadales bacterium | reverse complement strand
ACACCGTTCGAATCCACGAACAGCAGCAGCTCCACGGTCCCTCCGATCCTCCGGGCGTAGAGGTCAGGCGGGTATTCCAGCGGGGGCTCGCCCATGGGGATGGGCGGCGTGGCATTGCCCGCGTCGGCCGTCGAATTGCAGCCGGCGGCCAGGGCGGCCAGACCGGCCAGCAGCCGGGCGCGGGCGAGCCGGAAGGTCCAGCCTCTCATGAAGTAGTTGTTCCCAAGGTCGCGTGCTGGGTCATATCCATCGCAAAGTGCACTCCCCAGAACCACCAGACATCGGCCGAGCGCTGTACCACCGCCACCACGGCCATCGCCAGGACCACGTCGAGCAGAGCGAGCTGCAGGATCCCTTCAGTCACGCCGGTCTGGACCGACGTCGCCAGGTGGCCGGCGGCCAGAATCACACCGGCCAGCAGCGGAGCGGCCACGGGGCCCAGCACACCGGCTATCCGAACTGCCAGGATGGCGGCGGCCACGTCTTCCAGCAGGACCTGCATCAGGAACGGCAGGTTGCGGTGGTGGTACACCGACCGCATGATCTCGATCCAGGGTGGTGCGTCCGACGCCGTGAACCGGTATGCGGTGAGAGCCGCCAACGCCAATAGGACTCCGGTGGCAATACGAATGGACACGCGATCGGCGGGCAACCAGAGGGTGCCGAGAGGGTGCCGGCGGAAGAGCGGTACCAGGAGAATCGGGACGAAAACGATGAGCTGATTTACGACATCGACCACCGGGTGACTGTCAGCCGAGGCCGGCAGCAGCATCCCGCGGACGTAGAGAAAGCCCAGCAGCAGGGTGCCGGCCATGCCCAAGACGGCGTAGCTCAGTTCCTTTCCCGGGTTGGCGAAATGGGGTGCGTCGCGGTAGGGCCAGAGCATCGGCACCAGCCGCGACAGCATGAACCAGCCGAGCATGGCGGAACCGTAGCCGGCGGCCAGCCCGACGTGGCGTTCCACTAGCGAGCCACCTTGCGTTGCAGGGCGGCCAACCGGTTGAGGGCTTCCAGCGGAGTGATCCGGTCGAGCTCGAGCGATCGCAACTCCTCGAGCGCCGGATCGAGCGGCGGCGGGCCGCCGAACAGCGCCAGCTGCTCCGGATCGGGCGGGAGAGGAGGCGAGCCGGGCACCACCCGATGCTCTCCTTCGAGGCGGTGGAGCACGGTGTTGGCCCGCTCAACCACCGGGGCCGGCAGTCCGGCCAGCTGAGCCACGTGGATGCCGTAACTGCGATCGGTTCCGCCGGGCTCCAGCCGATGGAGGAAGATCACCCGATCTCCCGCCTCGCGAACCGCCACGTTGAGATTGCGGGCGTGGGCCAGCTGCTCGGGCAACTGCATCAGCTCGTGATAGTGGGTGGCAAACATGGTCCGGCAGCCGACCTGGTCGTGGAGATGCTCGGTGACCGCCCACGCGATCGCCACGCCATCGTAGGTGGAGGTGCCGCGGCCGATCTCATCCAGCAGCACGAGGCTGCTTCCGGTTGCGCTGTGCAGGATGGCGCTGGTCTCGCTCATCTCGACCATGAAGGTGGATTGTCCCTGCGCCAGATTGTCGCTCGCGCCCACCCGGGTAAAGAGCCGGTCCACCAGCCCGATCCGGGCCGCCTGGGCCGGCACGAACGATCCCATCTGCGCCAGCACCACGTTGAGTCCGATCTGGCGGAGGATGGTGGACTTCCCGGCCATGTTGGGACCGGTGACCAGAAAGACCCGCTCGGCGGCCGTGAAGCGGACGGTGTTGGGGATGAAGCTCTCCCGGGGCATGAGTCGCTCGAGCACCGGGTGCCGGCATTCGACCAGCTCCAGATCCGGGCCCTCATCGATCCGCGGGCGCACATAGCCGCCGTGGACTGCGACCTCGGCCAGCGAGGTCCACGCGTCCAGCCGGGCGATCACCCCGGCCGTCACCTGGATCCGGGCGATGGCCTGGCCCACACCGCTTCGGAGGTTGGCAAACAGCTCCGCTTCGCGTTCGCCCAGCCGTTCCTCGGCGGTGAGGACCCGGGCCTCGTATTCCTTGAGCTCGGGCGTGACGTAGCGCTCCGCCCCGGTGAGCGTCTGCCGCCGATCGTAATCGGCCGGGACCCGGGCGCGGTGGGCGTGGGAGATCTCCAGGTAGTATCCGAAGACCTTGTTGTAGCCCACCTTGAGCGAAGCGATCCCGGTACGCTGGCGCTCCCGCTCCTGGAGCGAAGCGAGATACTGCTTCCCCCCGTCGCGGAGCGAGCGCAGCTGATCCAGCTCCGCGTCGTACCCGGGGCGAATGACGTTACCATCGGCGAGGGCCATCGGCGGCCGTTCGGTCAAAGCCGCCGACAGCATTTGGGCCAGATCGTCGAGCGGGTCGAACCGGGCGCGGAGATCGGGCCACGCCCCGGTGGTCCCATCGGCCAGGGCGTGCAGCGCGCGCCCGACCGAGGGAAGCCGCTCGAAGGAATCGCGCAGCGCGCCCAGATCGCGCGGGTTGGCCCGGCCGGCGGCGGCCCGCCCGGCCAGCCGCTCCAGGTCGCGCACGCCATCCAGGGCCTGGCGGG
>DASTEX010000539.1:0-2198 GCA_035709185.1 Gemmatimonadales bacterium | reverse complement strand
TCCGCCACGCGCCGCAGGCGGTCGGGACTCTCGAGAATCTTCTCCTGCGCCTTCCGCCCCAGCTCGGCGAGGCCGGTGATGCTGTCGATCTGCCAGTAGCGGATCTGCTCCTGGACGATTTTGAGATAGTCCCGCGGCCCGTAGATGCCCGCCCGCCGGATCACGTCCGCCAGCTCACGGAACCCCGGCATGCTCGCGCCCGGCATCTGGATGCTCGGCATGATGAGCGACGCCGACTGCAGTGCCTGGTCGGGGTCGCGGCTCAGGATCTCGCTGAACACCGTGCGGTAGAAGGTGTAATGGCGGGCTTCGTCGCGGGCGACGTGGGACAGCACCTCGGCCAGCTGGGGCTCGTACTCGCCGATCACCTTCCCCGTCTCCGCGTGGGAAAACTGGGTGGCGCGCTCCTGAAGCGTCGTGTAGACGAAGACCCGGTACGGATCCTTGTCCCAGTCGGGGTGAAAGCCCGCTCGGAGCTACTCGAACTGCATCTCCTCGAACCGGCGCTGGTTCAGGATCCGGGTCTCCCGGGTGTAGTCGTGGAGCACCACCCCGTGCCGGTCCTCTTCGGCCGTCCACAGATTGTTCCAGATCCGCCAGTAGCTGTCATCCTCGAGGTACACCGCCAGGAGCCGGTGAAAGTGGGGCAGCCCCTCCTCGGTCAGCGTGTTGAGGGCCAGGGCCGCGCGGGCCGCGTCCGGAATCCCGGCCGCGCGCTTCCGGAGCTCGGCGTACCAGGTCTCGGGGCAGGTGTCGGGCGGTGGGCTGATGAGGTCGGACGGGAACCAGAGATCGCGCTTCTGCTCGTGCGAGACCATCATCTCCCGGACCTTGGTCTCGAGATCCCGGAGCACTTCGATCTTGGAGAGGAGCGCGCGTGCGGAGTCCGTCAGGGTCATGGAGAATGGTATGTCGGGTCAGCCAGCAAAGAAAACGACCAGCCTGAAAACATACTGCGGCTGGTCGGTCGAAAGCCAATTGTAGCCCTCGCGGGTCAGTCGCCGTCCGGGTGCAGCCCCTTTTCCATGAGGGTCCAGGTCCGGTGCCCGATGTAGCCTTCGCGCCGCAACACCACCCGCCATCCCAGAGCCCCCAGCAGCGACTCGGACTCCAGGTCGTCGGTCCAGAACTCCGCCAGGTGGGCCCCGGCCTCCTCGGCGTGCCCCTCGAACGCGGCCAGCAGCCGGTGGGCGTGTCCCTGGTGGCGCTCGCCGGGAAGTACCGCTACGTCTTCGAGATGCGCCACGCCGCCCCGCAGGGTGAAGTGGAGGCCGCCGATCCAGTCCCCGATCTCGTTGCTCAGCACCAGATAGCGGTCCTCGGCGGCCCGGCCGGCCGCCTCCACCTCTTCCGTGTCGGCCAGCAACTCGGAGAACCAGAGGGCGAAATCGCCGTCCTGTTCCATCTCGCGGATTTCGATGTCTCCCATTGAAGCAACCCGCCTTCCGGGGGGCCTGCAAAACCTCAGCGCAACTGTAGTGCCAGACCGTGGGCGCCTCCGTGTGCCCGCTCACCCGCGCTCCTGGTGGTAGAACGCATGAGGAATGCCGCAGGTTCATCGGCGGCAGCCGCCTGGCCGCTACAATCCGGTGGCGATCGCCACCACAATGGCGATCCCGCCGAGCCCCAGGAGGCCGCCCCAGAGCGGCAGGGCGAACCGGAGCCAGCGGTCGAACGGCACCCCGGCAGCCGCGAGCACGGCCATCAGGGCGCCATTGGTGGGGGTAATGACGTCGCAGAGCCCGGCGCCGTACTGGTAGGCCAGCACGGTCACTTGGCGGGACAGCTGAAGGAGGTCGGAGACCGGGACCAGAATCGGAATGGTGAGAACCGCCTGCCCGCTCACGCTCGGAACGGGCACGTGGATCAAGGTATGCGCGGCCAGCATCCCCAGGGCTGATGCGGCCAGGGGAAGGTCCTCCAGCGGCGTGAACAGGGCATGGACCAGGGTGTCGAGGATCCGCCCCTGATCGAGGGCGACATAGATCGCCCGGGCGAAACCGATCAGCAGTGCGGCACCGGCCATGGATCGGAACCCGGCGACGAATGCCTCGGCGGTGCCAGACCACCCCAGCCCGGCGACCAGTCCCGCCGCGAGTCCCATGGCGAAGAAAACGGCCGACAGCTCGTCGAAGCCCCAGCCCAGCCGTACGAGTCCCACCGCGAGCAGCCCGAACGCCGCGATAACCAGGAGGAGG
>DASTEX010000538.1:0-6207 GCA_035709185.1 Gemmatimonadales bacterium | reverse complement strand
TGATAGTTGCGCAGCGGCTTGTAGCCCTCGATGGCCGGATAGCCCATCTCTAGCAGAACGGCGCTGATGTTCTGATGCTTGCGCTCGATGGACCCGTCGGAACGTCCCTGGAGCAGCGGCTTGAGCATCTGCCGGTGCTGGGTCTTGTTGACGGGAATCCCTTTCAGCTCATCAGGGAGCATCGCGAGGTAGTCGGCGACGACGGCCTCCACCTCTTCTCTCGACCAGTCACGCCCTCGAGATGGTTCAGTCATTCTTGCTTTGGGCTAGCTGTTCGAGGACCTCCCGCACCCGCTGCCTGAGATCCCCCGGCTCCAGAATCTCGGCGTCCGGCCCATACTGAAGGACGTGGCGCACTGCCCACGCCGGGTCTCCCAGCGGGCGGTCCTCGATCAGACACCCGCGCGAGTCGAGCGGCTTCCCTGCCCGCTCCGCGAACCAGCGCGCAATCGATTCGGCATAACGGATCCGCACCCGCGCCGCGGGTTCGCCAATGAACGCCCGGTCGTCCGCGAGCACCTGCTCCAGGGTGAACCCCTCCGGCAGCTCGTAGGGCTGATCCAGCAGGTCGACCCGTTCGATCCGGTCGATCCGGAACACCCGAAGTCCCTCGTGCTCCTCGCAGTGCCCGATCACGTACCACTGCCCCGTCGCATGCACGATCGCGAAGGGACACAGCGTGCGCTCGGCGGGGGACACGTCGGTGGGCTTCCGGTAGCTGATCCGGGCCCGGCGCCGTTCCTTGTACGCCTGGCGCAGCGAGGCCATGATCGCGGGATCGGCCGGGTCCGAGGCCGCGGCGTGCATCAGTCCGTCCGGCATGGGATCCTCCGGCACCTTCGCCATTGCGGCCCGGAGCCGCTCCCGCGCTCCCTCGATCACCGGCCGCTCCTCGGCTGCCCGCTCGCTCGCCAGCATCGCGAGCCCCAATTCCAGCGCCCCCAGCTCAGCCAGGGTCAGGCGCATGGGCCGCAGGAAATGATCGGTGTGGACCTCGAACTCGTCCGGCCCGATCATGATCTGCACCGCCTCGACGAAGCCACCCGGATCGTCGAATCGGTCCGACAGCGCCGCCAGATCCTTCAGGAAGGTCTTGCGATCAATACCCGCCTTCCCCGCCACCTCCTCGATCCGGTGCGGCCGGTCGTCCGCACAGGCGGGGATGATCGCCAGAATCCGCCGAAGCTGGTCAGAGGCGTTGGCGTTCTTCATCCCAACCGACCGTCTTCGACCGTCTTCGACTGTCTTCGACCATCTTCGACTTCATAGAGTGCCAGCGTCCGCGCGACGAGATCCCGCCAGACCCCCACGACCTCAGGCGGCTCCACCGGCACGGCCGCGCCCGCCGAGCTGAGGAGCCAGCGGCACAAGGCCTCGGGGCGCCGGACCCGGAAGAGCCGGAGATCCTCCCGGCCTGGGACCGGCTCGCCTAACCGTCCTGCGGCCAGGGCAGCGCCGGTCTCCGAGGTGATCCTCACCCGGACCTCGACCGAGTCGCCGCTGCCGAGCTCCCAGTTATGCCGCGCGCGGGCGTGCTCCGACAGCCGGAAGGTGGCCGGAATCTCGAAATCGGGGGTCTTCTCCCGTTCCGGGTTGACCTCCACCTCACGGATCCGGCTCAGGCGGAAGTTCTTCACCTGGGACGCGCCCGGCTCGACCGCAGCGAGATACCAGTGATGTCCCAGGAAGAAGAGGCCCCAGGGCTCCACCATTCGCCGGCCCTCGGCGTCGCGCTCCAGGGAGCGATAGGTAAAGCTCACCCGCTTGCGGCGCATCAGCCCATCGCTCAGGGCCTCGAACACGGCTTCGTCGGTCTCGCCGTGGCGATGGACCACGCCGTCCTCGTCGTCCAGAGCGTCGGGCGGAAGATCGTGGGCCAACTTCCGGATGGCCGAATCGGCCGCTTCGGTCAGCTGGGGGATGCCCAGCTCCGCCACTCGGCGCGCGGCGAGGGCCGCGGCTGACAGCTCATCAGGCTCGAAAGTGAGATAAGGTATGTCCCGATATCCGAAGCGCGACACCCGCTCGGGCTGAGTGGCGCGTCCCTCCTGGAGCACGGCGAGATACGGCAGGTAGAAGCCCTTCCGGGGAAGCTGGTAGCCCAGCTCGCCGTCGCCCACATCCCTGGTTTCGATCGGAATCCCGAAGCTCCGGAGCTCGTCCTTGTCGCGCTCGAACATGCGGCGGCGGGTCTCGGACTTCCGGCCCGCGTCGTAGGCCGGCACCTCGCCCACCAGCTCTTCGAGGCGGACGGGATAGTTCCTTCTCAACAGCGCCGCCAGCAGATCGATCCACCGCTGCAGTTTGGGTGTGGGCATTCTCGTGAGCCGTGAGCCGTGAGCCGTGGCTTCAAGATGGCAAAGTGGAGTGACAGCGGGAAGAAGCAGGGGGCGCCCCCGAAGCCGGGCGGTGCCTTCACCGGCGACGGGGACGCCCCCTGCGGAACTGCGAGTACTACGCGATCAATGCCAGCTGAAGCCGAGGCCGATCTGCCAGAAGTTGGCAGTCCCGCCGTCGAAGTTCCCGCCCACACCGTTCAGGTAGGGCGTCAGCGAGATGTTGCGGGCCACCCGGAAGTCGTAGCCGACGCCCAGGACGGCGCCCACGCCCCACTCACTGTCGCTGCCGAGCCCCTCGATAGCAGCACGGAGCCGGGACACGCCCAGTCCGCCCTTGAGGTGGAACCCGCCGGTTTCCGACGGATAGAACACCGCGATGGCGCTGCCGTTGGACATCTCCAGGCTGCCGCCGTCCTCACTCTTGTACCAGGTGTTGGACTCGAAGCCGAGCAGCAGCTTCTGGCTGAGCGTGCCGCCCAGGCGCAGGTTGCCGCTCAGGGCGCCTTCACGGGTATCGCAGCCTTCGCATCCGAGCGACCCGTGGCCCAGGCCCAGACCGGCCCAGAACCCCTGGCGGAGCCTCGGCTGTTCGACCACTTCCTGGGCCGACGCCGAAGCCGCGAAGGCCAGGAGACTCAGGCTGGCAAGGCCAGCACCCACGATCCGATTCACTGCACGCATTGATCTCCCCCATGGTGGTTGGAGCGTCACGTATGGTGTTGCCGGCACCGGTGCCGGTCACCCGCTCCAGAGACTGTCAGGTCTTGCACGTGGGACCCGATCGCCCGATGGCGGGGGCGCGGGCCAACGCGCCTGCGCAGGGGGCAGAAACTGTGCCTGCCAATGTGACTTTTTCCGTTATGGGTGATACCCGCATAACGCGCTGGGAAATCGCCAGTTAGGCGGCTGTAGAGCGGACGCGATACCGGTTATTGGACGGTACCGCAGGGGGCCGGAGTGGTACTTCGCAAAGCCCGGGACGGAGATCCGCTACTCGGACCGCTGGTCGAACCAGTTGAGGACCACCCGGAACCCGCGCGCCTCCGGGCCGGCTTCGGTGGCCACAGTTATGAACCAGGAGCCATCCGGCGCCACGTCGTAGTTGGCGTGAAACGAGAGCAGGGAATAGTGGAATGGGAAAAGCTTCTTCCCCCGCCCCAGGCGGAGCACCGTGCCATCGGTTTCTGCCGGCAACGCCACCAGCGAATCCCGGGAAACGAAGAACAGCTCGCCGCCCGCGGGGTTCCAGCGCGGCGCCAGGCCGCCCTCGTTGGACACCTGGTACCGCGGTCCAGGGCCGGGAAAGGCCTTCACATAGACCTCGAAGGCGCCCGATTCGTCCGACGAATAGGCGATCCAGCGCCCGTCGGGAGAAAGCGCCGCTTCGGCCTGGATCCGGGGTCCGGTCGCGAGCGGGACCGGCGCACCGGCCGGGCGGAGGCTGACCAGCCAGAGATCGCGATCGTGCTCGGCCGAGCGCAGCTCCCGGGTGATCAGGGTGTCTCCGCTCCGGGTCGGCACCACCTCCCACAGATCACCGGTGGTGCTGTAGAGCGACTCGGCCGGCGCCGATCCATCGGGCGTGGTCGCCAGGACGGTGAACGAACCGATCGCGCTGCGATGATAGAGCCGCCGGCCGTCGGCCGACCATTCGGGATGGAGCGACGTGGAATCGAACGTGACCCGGGTCAGCGTGCCGAGCGTGAGATGGTAGAGCCAGATGTCGTTGGGCGGATTGGGCGCCGCGCCTAACGTCAGCGCGATCCGGGCGCCGTCGGGGGACAGGCGCGGTCCGCTGTAACTCCGGAGCGGCGCATCCAGCACCGTCTCCCGGCCCTGCCGGTCCACTTTGACCAGCCGCCGCCGCTCCGTGGCCGGCCCCTCCAGGTAGGCCACGGTTCCCCAGCGGGACACCGCCAGCTTGCCGCCGCTGAAGCTGCCGATCGAGATGGCCTCGGCCACCGGCCGCGGCGCTCCGGTGACCCGCCGGCGGCGGACGTCGAAGGACACCGCCATCAGGGCGCCTTCCACATTGGTGAACAGCAGGTAACCAGGCTCCACGTAGCGCGGATTGGAGCCGTTCACCCCCAGCCGGCGGACTTCTCCCTGGAGCGACACCACCCCGATCTCCACCTGATTCACGCCCGACCGGTCCACCAGGGCCACCAGGATCCAGTCCCCGCCGGGGAGCGCGTCGGGCCAGAGCGCGACAACGGGCCGGGCGATCTGTTGCCGGCCGGTGCGGATCGAATCGGCCAGCGGCAACGGGGTCACGGTCCCGCCGTCGGCCGGCATCCGCAACAGCCCGTTGGTACTGGCGAAGACGATCTCGCCCCGGGAAGTCCAGGTGCCTCCCCGGAAGGTGGTGATCCCCGCGGCGACTTCACCGATCGCAACCGATCCGCCGCCCCGGATCGACGTGCGCCGCAGTTGTCCCCCGACCAGAAAGGCCACCCACTCGCCGTCGGGGGAGAAGAAGGGGAACCCCGAGCTCTCGGTGCCGGCTAGCGGGGTCGGCTGGGGCTCGGCCAGATTCCAGCGATAGAGCTGGCGCGGCCGTCCGCCGCCATTGGCGCCCACATAAACCAGGGTGGAACCGTCGGGCGACAATGCCAGCGGTGAGCCGCTGGTGACGTCCATGCTGCGCCAGTCGGGCGGTGGCATCAGGGTAAACCGGGCCACCGGACGGGGTCGCTGGGACGGGCGGCGGGACAAACTCCAGCCCGCTACCATCAGCGCCACCAGCGTCACCGCGGCCAAGGCAGCCAGCAGGATGGGCGAACCCGCCGGGCGGGCCCACGAGCTGGTACGGCGGACCGGACGGAATACCCTGGTGGTTTCATCGCTCACCAGGGCCTCGGCGAATTGCGCGGCGGTGGAGAACCGGTCCGCGGGAAGTTTCTCCAGCGCCCGGTGCACCGCGGCTTCAACCGCCGGAGGCACCGACTTGCGGGTCAGGCCGAGGGGCCGGGGTTCCTCGGTCATGAGCCGGGCGATCACCGCCTGGGTGCTGGCGCCGGAGAAGGGCGGTTCCCCGGCCAGCAGCTCGTAGAGCACAGCGCCTAACGAGTACACGTCGCTCCGCGGATCCAGCTCCCGTTCGGCGGTGGCCTGCTCGGGGCTCATGTACTGCGGCGTGCCCAGGCTGAGACCGGTCTGGGTCAGCCGGGCCCCGCCGGCCTGCTTCACGGCCAGGGCGATGCCGAAGTCGGCCACCAGGGGCTGGCCGTCCTGGAGCAGGATGTTCTCGGGCTTGATGTCGCGGTGGATCACGCCGTGGCGGTGGGCATAGTCGAGCGCCGCCGCCACCCCGCGGGCGATGGCCACTGCATCGCTCAGCGGCAGCTGGCGCTCCCGCTCGAGCCGCTGGCGGAGTGACTCCCCTTCCACGTAGGGCATGGTGTAGTACACCAGCCCGTCAGCGGAGCCGGAATCGAACAGTTGAAGGATGTTGGGATGCTGGAGATTGGCGGTGGTCCGGATCTCCGCCAGGAACCGGTCGATTCCCAGGACGGCGCCCAGCTCGGGATGGAGCACCTTCAGCGCCACCCGCCGCCCGTGCTTGAGGTCATGGGCCAGATAGACGGTGGCCATTCCGCCCGCGCCCAGCTCCCGCTCGACGCGATAGCGGTCCTGCAACGTGGCGGCGAGCCGGTCGCGGATGTCGGACGTCAGTTGGGGTTCCGGGAAGGGAGTCCCGTTACGATATCAGCCGCGAATGGGCTTGGCCACTGATAGCTGTCAGCTATCAGCGGTCAGCTGTCAGGAACTTACCCGATCAGCGTCAATCGGCGTCACCCGCAGAGTCCGCTGATCGGCCCCGCGGAGGATCGCCACATCGGTCTCGCGATCGATCAGGTCGGCCGTC
>DASTEX010000537.1:0-2986 GCA_035709185.1 Gemmatimonadales bacterium | reverse complement strand
CGGGCAGAAGCGGGTGGTGACGCCGGAAGTGGCCGGCGGCAGCGGCAGCAGCGACGGGCTCCTGACCCGAGTCCTGCGCGATGTGCGCCTGGCGGCGCGCCGGCTGCTGGCCCGCCCCGGGTTCACCGCCACCGCCCTCCTTTCGCTGGCGTTAGGCATCGGCGCCAACGCGGCCATGTTCACGCTGGTGAACGACCTGATCCTCCGGAAGCCGGCGCTGCCCGATCCGGAACAGCTGGTCGAGATCTACATGACCGGGACCATCGGGCCCTTCAACACCCTGTCATATCCCGATATGGAAGACCTGGCCCGGGCCACGACCGACGTGTTCTCCGCCGTGGGCGGGACCCGGCTGTTCATGGTCTCCCGCGACGACGCCGACGTGCCGGACCGGGTGGTGATCGAGGAAGTAACTCCCAACTTCTTCCAGCTCCTGGGAGTCCGGCCCGGGGTGGGCCGGCTGATCGAACCGGCCGATGCTCCCGCGCCGGGGAGCGGCACCGTGGTGGTCCTCACCGATTCCTACTGGCGGCGGGCCTACGGCGCCGACCGCGGCGTGGTGGGTCGCACCATCCGTCTGACCGGTGAGGCCTACACCATCATCGGCGTGGCTCCGCGGGACTATCCCAGCACGATGCGGGGTATCGCCGTCGACCTGTTCGTGCCGGTAACCCGGGCCCGCCAGCTCGATCCCACCGCAACCGACGACCTCACCAGCCGCACCAACCAGAGCACGTTCGTCAAGGCGCGGCTCCGTCCCGGCGTGAGCCACGAGCAGGCCCGGGTGGCGCTCGGCCGGGTCGCCGCCGACTTCGTGGCGCGGCGGGTGGGCGCCTGGCACGAGGCGGATCATTTCACCCTCATCCCCTGGGCCGACGTGATCCTCTGGCCCCCGATCGACCGGATCCTCCGCCCGGTCGCCTGGATGCTCATGGTGGTCGTAGGCCTGGTCCTGGTGATCTCCTGCGCCAACCTGGCGGCATTTCTCCTGGCACGCGCGGTGGACCGCCGCAAGGAGTTCGCCGTCCGGCTGGCGCTGGGCGCAACCCGCGGGCGGCTGATCTCCCAGCTGCTGGTCGAAACCGTGCTGACGGCCATGGTGGCGGGAGTGTTAGGCGTCTGGCTGGCCCGGGCCGCGCTCCGGCTGGTGCTCGCAGCCGATCTGCCGCTCCCGATCCCGATCAGTTTCGGCCTGGCGCTCGACTGGCGGGTGCTCGGCTTCTCGGTGGGGATTTCGATCGTGGCCGGAGTGCTGTTCGGCCTGGCGCCGGCGCTTCAGGCTACCCGGTTCGAGCTGGCCTCGGTCATCCGCGACGAAAGCGGCGGCGGCGGGCGGGTGCGGGCCCGGTTGCGCCACGCGCTGGTGGCGGGACAGGTAGCAGTTTCGCTGGTCCTGCTGGTGGCGGCCGGGCTCTTCGTCCGGAGTCTCGACGCCGTTCGCTCGGTGGATCCCGGGTTCGGGGGCCGCCCGGCGGCGATGGTATGGCTCAGCATTCCCCGGGAGCGCGACGTCGTCCCCACAGTGGAGCGGCTGGCCCAACGGGTGGTGGAGCTGCCCGGGGTCGAGACCGTCGGCGTGATCGACAACATCCATCTCAATCCGTTAGGCACCAGCTCCACCTTTCTCGAGATCGAGGGAGTCGCTCCCCCGGAGGGGCGAGCCGGGTACGACGTGGATCAGGCCGCCATCGATACCGGCTTCGTGGCGGCGGTGGGACTCGACCTGATCCGGGGGCGAAACTTCGCCGCCACCGACCGGGACAGCAGCCCTCCGGTCGCGCTGGTGAACCAGGCCTTCGTGGACCGGTACTGGCCCGAAGGCGACGCCATCGGCCGCCGCATTCGAACGGTCGACACTGGCCCGCCGATCGTGGTGGTGGGAGTGGTGGCCACGGCCCGGATTCGCACCCTGGCCGAGGACCCTCGCCCGATGCTGTATCTGGCGCTGGCGCAGCGACCGTCGCCCGCGTTGTGGCTGATCGCCCGGACCAGCGGCGATGCCGAGCTGTTGCTCCCGGCCATGCTGCGGGCCAGCCGCGAGATCGAGCCCGATCTCTTCATATTTTTCAGCCGCACCATGAAGCGCCACATCGAGACGATGTCGCTCCCGATGAAGCTGGGCGCCCAGGCCCTGGCCATCTTCGCGCTGCTGGCACTGGTCATGGCGTCGATCGGATTGTACGGCACCGTGAGTTACGCAGTGGCTCAGCGTACCAAAGAAGTCGGTATCCGGCTCTCGCTGGGGGCCGATCGCGGGACGGTAATCCGGCTGCTGCTGTGGGGCGGAGTCCGCCTGGTCCTGATCGGCGTGGCGGTTGGCCTGGCGCTCGCCCTGGGACTGGCGCAGCTGATCCAAGTGCTGCTGTTCGGAGTGCGCGCGCTCGATCCGCTGACCTTTGTGGTGGTCCCGGCAGTGCTGGTGGCGGTGGCGCTGCTGGCGTCCTGGATCCCGGCTCGGCGCGCGGGACGGGTGGATCCGATCACGGCATTGCGAGCGGAGTGAAGCAGACCGCCCTCGTTATACGGGCAAGCGGCCGGGGAGCGTCTGAGGTGTGAAGGGCCCGGGCTCGGCGATCAGGCTGCGCGCGTGGTCCACCTGCCCCCACGTGTTCCACAGCAGCACCCCGCGCACGCGGCCATCCTTCAGGTAGTAGACCACACCTTCGCGGAAGGGTTCTTTCCAGTCGGCCACGGTCTGGTAGCGCGCGTCGGTGTCGCCTACCGCTTCGTAGCCCAGGTCGAACAGATCCGAGTAGAAGAAGGGGAGGTGGTCATAGGGTGTCGCCCGCCCAGCCAGGTTCAGGCCGGCGATACGGCCCATTGTGTTGGCGTTGTCTTCGTGTTCGACCCGCAGGCGCCCATCGAGTGAGGGATTGTGGAAGTTGGCGACATCCCCCGCCGCGTAAACGTCCGGCTGGCTGGTGCGGAGGAACTGGTCCACCACAATCCCGTTCTCCACCTTGAGGCCGGCCTGCTCGGCCAGCTG
>DASTEX010000536.1:0-8839 GCA_035709185.1 Gemmatimonadales bacterium | reverse complement strand
GTGAGGGTGTGATGAAGTCAGCGTGAATCCGCGACCGGGCGGAGTCAGTCCGTGCCAGGACTGTCGTGCCAGGGGTTTCGAATCGGATCGGCGGTCGCGTTACATATAAGACGTAGCCGTAGCCGAGAGGCCCAACATCCGGCGTGCCTGCGCCGGCGTGGCGACTTCCCGGTTGAGTTCGTGGCAGATGCGGACCGTCCGTTCCACCAGCTGCGCATTGCTCTTCGCGAGCTCCCCCCGCCGGTAGTACACGTTGTCCTCCAACCCCACTCGCACGTGGCCACCCAGGAGAATGGCCAGCGTGGTCATCGGAAGCTGGTGGGGGCCGATACCGGAGCAGAGCCATAAGGCATCGTCCGGAAAGTCCCGGAGCAGCGCGACGACGTGCTCTACCGTCGGATAGCTCGACGTCTGGTAGCCCATCACCGTCTGGATCCAGTAGGGCTTCTCCAGCAGGCCCTGGCGGATCAGGTCGTGCATCACCCAGGGGCCGCCACTGTGATAGGTCTCCAGCTCGGGCTTCACGTTGTACCGCTTCATCTCGGCGGCGAACCGGCTGACCAGTTTGTACGAGAAGGGCAGGCACTCGTCATAGACGATCGCCTCCCGCGGGAAGGGCAGCGGCGGCTTCCGTTCCCGGATGGTGAACTTGCTCATGTCCGGGGTCAGGTTGAGCGAGGCCACCTCGGGGCGGGCCGGGAGGCACTGGAGCCGCTCCTCCATGGTCATGTCGGGGCCGCCGCCGGTGGTGTTGTTGATGATGATCTCGGGGCAGCGTTCCCGGACCTTCCGGTTCACTTCCAGCCACACTTCGGTGGTAACCGCCGGCCGGGTGAAGTTGTTGGGATCGCGGGCGTGGATGTGGACCATTGTTGCCCCCGCCCGATACGCTCCGTACACCGAGTCGGCGATTTCGTCCGCCGTCTCCGGCAGATTGGGGTTGGCCTCCTTGCCCTGGATGCCCCCATTGCAGGCGCAGCAGATGATGACGGGCGGCATCTTGCCCACCCGCTCGAGATAGGCCTGCGCGTCGGCATAGTGCCAGTAATCGGTGGTCATTCGGTGCTCCGCAGAGGGTGCTGGGCCTTGAGGCGTCGGATGCCCACGGCAAGCCGGTCACGCCAGGACATCAGGTCGGCCACCGCGATGCCCTGCAGCATCCGTTCGGTTTCGTCTCCGATCCGGCCGACCAGCTCCGGGGTGAATTCGGTGTCGACGCGGAGGTCGCGCCAGAGCGCGTTGTAAGCCCCGCCGTAGCGGGTAAAGTACTCTCGCGCTCCGCCGTCGGCGTTGGTGCTGGCGACGGCGAACGGTCCCATCAGGGCCCAGCGCAGGCCGAGCCCGTCGCGGATCACCGCGTCCACCGCATCGACGTCGGCAATGTCGTCCCGTACCAGGTTGACCGCCTCGCGAACCAGGGCCGCCTGCATCCGGTTGAGCAGGAACCCGGGGGCGAACCGCTTGAGCTTGACGGGCGTCTGTCCCACGCTGGCCAGGAGGGCGCAGGTATTCTCGACCGTGACGGCACCGGTGCGGGCACCCCCCAGTACCTCCACCGCCGGGATGATGTGGGGGGGATTGACCGGATGGGCCACGATGCAGCGGCCGGCCCCGGCGTCGGAAAGTCCTTCCGTTATTTCCGTCATGTCGAGGGCTGAGGTGCTGCTTCCGAGGATCGCCGAGGGTGGAGCGACCCGGTCGAGTTCGCGGTAAAGCGCCTGTTTGGTCTCGATCCGCTCGGGGCCGCTCTCCTGGACGTAGCCCGCCCCGTCGAGCGCCTCATCCAGGTTCCGGATCCAGCGAACCCGCGCCTGCCATGCCGCCGCGGCATCGGGCGTGATCTCGCCGTGCTCCAGCAGCCGGGAGACTTCCCGGTCGAACCACGCGCGGGCCCGTTCCAGCTGAGCCGGGTCGGCGTCCCAGGGACACACCTCGCGGCCGGCCCGGGCGAAGACCATGACCCAGCTCCGTCCGATGACACCCGTGCCGACCACTGCGACCCGGTCGATCGCAGCTCCCTGCTCAGTCATGACAGTTCCCTTCCGCGAGGTGCGAATCAGGCGTAAGCTGTGAGGGGCCTAATCTGGACCGAACTTTCACGTCCCGGAAGTCCGACCAGGCAGCAACGGCAGCCCGGAAGAAGCTCAAAACGATGCTTCGGATCCCTGCGAACCACTACTGGTTCACGCGGAGACGCGGAGACGCGGAGGCAGGAAGTTCTCGCAATGCCCTTCTCCTCCGCGTGCTCCGCGGCCCCGCGTGACCTCGCCGGGTTCCCCCATATCTCCTATCCGCTTCCATTCGAAGGACCATTTTTGAGCTGTTTCCCTGATGTTACCCGGGCAGGCAGGAGCTAAAGGTCCGAGAGGAGCCACCAGAATGGACCGACTGCAAGCGTTGGAACAGGAACTCCTGGAGCTCTACCGCTCCCGCACGCCCGCGTCCCGAGCTCTGTATGAGCGGGCGCAACGGGTAATGCCCGGTGGTGACACCCGGACCGGCACCTTCTTTCTGCCTTACCCGCTGTTTCTCGAGCGCGGTGCCGGCAGCCGCGTCTGGGATGCCGACGGCAACGAGTACCTCGACCTCCTGAGCAACTTCACGTCTCTCATCCACGGGCATGCCCATCCGCGAATCGTGGCCGCGATTGCGGAGCAGGCAGGGAAGGGCACCGCACACGGCAGTGCCGGCGAGCTCCAGGTGCGTCTGGCCGAGTTGTTGACCCGACGCATACCGTCGCTGGAGCGGATGCGGTTCTGCAATTCCGGTTCGGAGGCCACGCTGGGCGCTATTCGGGCGGCGCGGGCCTTCACCGGCCGGCCGATGATCCTCAAGCTGGAGGGCAGCTACCACGGTTCCCATGATGTGGCTGCAGTCGGCGGCGGGTCGCAGCGGGGCATCTCCCCCGCCAGTGGGGCCGAGGTGCTGTCCGCAGCATTCAACGATGTCGCGGGGTGCGCTGAGCTGATCCGGAAGCACCGGGATCGTCTTGCGGCCGTGATCGTCGAGCCGGTGATGGGTGCGGGCGGTTGCATCCCGGCACGGCCCGAGTTCCTGGCGGGTCTTCGGGGCGTCACCGCCGAATGCGGCGTGCTCCTGGTCTTCGACGAAGTCATCACCCTGCGCCTGGCGACTGGTGGCGCCCAGGAGCACTACGGTGTGCGACCCGATCTCACCTGCCTGGGCAAACTGATCGGTGGCGGTCTCCCGATCGGCGCCTTCGGCGGAAGAGCGGACATCATGGCCGCGTACGATCCCACCCGGCCCGATCCGATCGGCCATTCCGGCACCTACAACGGCAACGCCGAAACCATGGCAGCCGGGATCGTAGCGCTGGAGCTGCTCACCGCCGAGCGTATTTCGCAGATCAATGACATGGGCGACGCGCTGCGGGGATCGCTCCAGTACATTCTCGATCATGCTGATATCAGGGCCACCGTTACCGGCATGGGCTCACTGCTCCAGGTGCACTTTGCCGGCCCGCCGGTTGAGAGCCCGCGGGATGCCGCCCGTTCCGATCGGCGGTTGGTCCGCCTGCTTCACCTGGCGCTGCTGGGCCGAGGGGTCTTCTCCGCCACCCGGCAGCTGTACGTCGTCTCTACCGCCATGGATGGGTCGGACATCGCCCGGTTCACCAAGGCCTTCGAGGATGCGACCGCGCGCATGGCCGAAGCGGTTCACGAATCGGCCAATGCCCGATGACCAGCTCACTGAAGAGAGCGCTCGGTCCGTGGCAGTTCTTCAGCTTTGCCTTCGGCAGCATCGTGGGCGTGGGCTGGGTGGTGTTCCTCGGCGATTGGCTCAACCGGGGCGGACCGGCCGGGGCCATGCTGGGCTTTGGCGTCGGAGCGGCGCTCATGGCCCTCATCGGGCTGTGCTATGCCGAGGCGCTCACGATGTTCCCGGTCTCCGGCGGCGAAGTGCCGTTCGCCTTCGAAGCGTTCGGCGTGGGACCGGCCTACGCGGTCGGGTGGGCGCTCATCATGACCTACATCGGCGCCGTGGCTTATGTCGCGTCGTCCATGGCCTGGATCCTGGATTACCTGGTCCCGGGCATCCAGGGACCGGCCCTCTACGCCTTCCGAGGCACCGACATCCACCTTGGCAGTCTGCTGATTGCCCTGCTGACGGTAGCCTGGCTGACCTGGGTCAATTCGCGCGGCGTCCGCACCTCGGGGCGGTTCCAGGACGTGCTGACCTACGGCAAGATCCTGGTGGCGGTGGTCTTCATGGCTGCCGGGGTCTTCGGGGGAAGGGTCGGTAACCTGGAGCCGCTCTTCTCCACCGCTAATCACCGAACCGCGGTGGGTGGCGTGCTGGCGGTGATGGCGGTGGTTCCCTGGTTTCTGGGCGGCTTCAACACCATTCCCCAGGTGATGGAGGAGAAGGCCGAACGGACCTCGCTCCGGCTGGTGGGACGCATCACCGTGCTCTCGATCGGCGCCGGCGCCCTGTTCTACTGCCTGGTAATTCTCTCCGCCTCGATGGCTCTCCCCTGGCGGGAGCTGGTTGAGCGCGAGCTCCCGGCCGCCACGGCATTCCGGCAGGCATTCGGCTCCGAGCTGCTCGCACGGGTGGTGCTCCTCACCGGTCTGCTGGGCATTGCCACGGTCGGGAATGGGACCTTCGTCGCAGCGACTCGCCTCCTGTTTGCCTTGAGCCGCGCCTCGCTTTTGGCGCCGGGATTCGGACGGACCCACCCCGTCACCGGCGCGCCCGACCGGGCCATTCTGTTCACCGGTCTGGTCGCGGCCCTGGGAACCCTGCTTGGCCGGCAGGGAATCGGTCCCATCGTCGCTGTGGGAGCCGTGGGTCTTTCGTTCGGGTACTTCCTCACCAGTGCGGCGGTATTGCGGTTGCGCTTCACGATGCCGGATCACCCGCGGCCCTACCGAGTCCGGATGGGCGTTCCGGTCGCCGCTGCCGCCGCCGTGGGCAGCCTGGGGCTCATGGCGGCCGCCCTGCGGGACCACTGGACCGGAGCCGGCGGCCGCTTCCCCTTCGAGTGGATGCTGTTAGGCGCGTGGGCCGGGATCGGGCTGGTGCTCTGGCTGAACCACTGGCGGTCAGGCGGGCTGGCGGGCAGGCGGGCGGAAAAACTGACAGACGGACAGACGGACAGGGCCGGCTGACGACCTCAGCCGGTCTTCCGTGACTCCCTCTCACTGACCCTGCGAAGCGCCTCTTCCAAGTACTGCGCCACTTGCCGGGTCTGCGCGTCCTGCTCGGCGGCAAATCGCTCCACCGGACCATCGAGCCACCTGATCTCGAGTTCGGTCGCCAGCCGGCGCCAGACCTCATACGGGTCGGGGCCGTACCTGGCCCGGTCCTCGGTTCGAAGCACCAGGGTGACCCGGCCGGGAAAGGTCCGGGAGCGGTGGCCTGAGAACGCGTGCTGGTTGACCAGCCTGACTTCCTGAAGCGGAGGCGGCAGGGGCGAGTCCCGGTTGAGGTACCAGCGAATCGCCCGGCGACGGACGTTCTGCCAGATGGTACTGAGTGTTTCCTGGCCGAGCGATGGGAGTCCTTTCCAGATTCGGTGAGGGCGAAGCTTCGTGGCCACCGAACGGACTCGCTGCTCCAGCCGGCCCCGCTGGAAGCGTCCTAACACTTCGGCCGGGACCAGTTCGGGGAAGTCTTCCGGCGTGGCGTCGAAGATGAAAATCAACCCGACCGCTTCCCCCGCGGCGGCCAGCTGATGGGCCAGCTCCATCGCTACGACTCCACCGAAACAGCGCCCAGCCAGGAAGTACGATCCCTGCGGCTGGACCGCCCGGACGGCAGCCAGGTGATGCCGGGCAATGGCCTCGATACTGGTGAGCGGATGTTGTTCACCCGAGATTCCCGCCGATTGCAGTCCATAGAACGGCTGATCGGCGCCGAGGTGGCGCGACAAGGTGGAGAATGCGCTCCATACCCGCCCGCCGTGCTCCGGCAGGCAGAAGACCGGTGGTGCGGTTCCGCCGGTCTGGATCGGCACCAGCACTGCCGGAAGAGCACCAGGTGCGCTGCGCACCACTTCGGCCAGCCGGGCGATGGTCGGCGCCGTCATCAGCGTGGCCGGAGGGAACTCGCGGCCGGTCATCTCTTCCAGGCTCAGAAGGACTGACTCCGCCAGGAGGGAATCGCCGCCCAGATCGAAGAAGTTGTCGGTCCGCCCCACCGGGCTCAGGTCGAGAACTTCCTCCCATATCGCGGCCAGCCGACGCTCCAGTTCGCCCTCCGGGGGAAGGTACTCCGGGTTCCGGGGGTCTCGATGGTCATCGGGGGCCGGCAGGGCCTTGCGATCGACCTTGCCGTTGGGACTCAGCGGGAGCGTCTCGAGGAGGACGAATCGGGCCGGGATCATGAACTCGGGAAGGATCCTGGCCAGTTGTTTCCGCAGAAGGGGTACCGGGATCGGCAGGCTTCCGGCGGGGACCACGTAGCCAACCAACTGCGAGTTCCCGTGTGAGTCGGTCCGTCCCACCACAGCCGCCTCGCGGACCGCCTCCAGCGTCAGGAGCGCGCACT
Source organism: Gemmatimonadales bacterium (assembly GCA_035709185.1). Lineage (GTDB taxonomy): Bacteria > Gemmatimonadota > Gemmatimonadetes > Gemmatimonadales > GWC2-71-9 > SZUA-320. The sequence goes on along the minus strand of DASTEX010000536.1, from coordinate 2,326 downwards.
CCACCTCGGCCGGCTCGACCATGGAGCCGCGGATCTTGAGTCCGGAGTGCTTTCGTCCGAGGTACTCGAGGCAGCCGTCGGCCCGCATGCGGCCGAGGTCGCCGGTGAAATAGATCCGTTCCCCGCTGCCTGGCGGCCCGTCATGGAACGCCGCCCTGGTCAGCTCCGGCTGCTTCCAGTATCCCAGCGCGAGATAGCGGCTCCGGACCGCGATCTGTCCCGTGGTCCCGGGAGGCACCTCATTCCCCGCCTCGTCGATAACCGCACCCGACATGTCCGGCGTGGCGTAGCCGATCGGCACAACCCCGTCGGGGAGGGGAGTCTCCCAGTGGACGAAGAACTGCCGGGAAATACCGGTCTCCGTGGCGCCCAGTCCATTTACCAGCACGCAGTTCGGTGCGAAGTGCGCTCGGAAGAGCTCGATGTCTACCTTGGAGGCCGTGTCACCTTCCAGCCGGATGACGCGGATGGAAGGGAATCGGACGCCGTCGTGCAGGAGGCTCCGGAAGATCATCGGGACCGAGTGGTAGATCGTGATCTCCTCCTGCCGCAGCCACCGGGCAAGGTTTCTTCCCAGCCCCTCGCGGGCCACGTCATAAGGGAACACCGCGGCCCCGTTGAGCAGGGCAGAGAACGTGCTCGACACCGCGCCGCTGAACCCGGGCGGCTGCAGCAACGTGAGCCGGTCCGAGGCCGAGATCTTCAGGCTGTTGGTGTAGCGCAGGATGTTGTGCAGGACATTCCGGTGGTTGTCGAACACGCCCTTGGGACGACCGGTGGATCCCGAGGTGTAGTAGATGTAGGCGAGAGTCTCGGGGGTTAGTTTCAGCCCCGGTGAATCCTCCGGCTGACCTTCAATCAACTGGTCGAAGCACGTCGAGGGCGTCGAAGACGTCGAAGACGACGAGGACGTCGAGGACAACGAGGATGTCGAGGACGTAATCACCAGCTCGGCGCCGGCATCGTCGAGCATCTGCCTGGTGCGCTCGGACGGGTGGGTCGGATCGAGCGGGACGTACAGCTTCCCCGCCTTGAGAATCCCCATGATCGCGGCTACCAGGCGGGCTCCCTGCGGCAAGAGCAGTCCCACCGGTTCCGGTTCCTGCCCTCTCCGGGCCAGGACACCATGAGCAATTCGATTGGCCAGGCAGTCGAGCTCGCGGTAGGTGAAGGCGCCATCAGCGGCACGCACCGCCAAGCGGTCGGGAAACCGGGCAACCTGCTCCTCGAAGCGTGCGGGTATGGACTGCTGGATGGCCGACAGGGGGACCGGGAACTGGGCGGAAGTGGTTTCCGCAGTGTCGGTTATCTGGCCGCCCCGCTTATCAGCCAACGTCGGCTACTCCCCCGGCGATACGCATTGACAGAAGTAGGGATTGGCGCGACCGTTGGGGCCGGCGGCGGCATCCCGCCGATATCGAGCTATTCATAAGCCGGCGCCGGCTGTACCGGTCGCGGACGAATCTGCCATCCAGGATTGCAATGCGTATGCCCGTTCGGTTCAGGGTTCATGGGGCTTTGGGCTTGGCGTGCTTCACCCTCGGGTTGCCGGCCAACCTGCAATCGCCGTTCCGGCCCGATGGAGGCGTCTCCCTCACCCGACTGGTAAATGTGTCCCGGGTGCCCGGTACCGTCGAGGTGTTCCTGACCGCCGGCCCCGAACGGATGGCACTGGTACCGGGCCGCCCGACCGATGTCTACGCCTACAACGGACAGGTCCCCGGCCCCACCCTGGAGGTGTACGAGCGCGACCGGGTCATCGTCCACTTCCAGAACAACCTGCCGGAAGAGACCACGGTGCACTGGCATGGCCTGCACATCCCGTTTTCGATGGACGGGAGTCCGTTCCATCCGGTGCCTCCCGGCGGGAAGCATGATTACATCCTGACGATCGACCCCGGCTCGGCCGGGACGTACTGGTACCATCCGCACCCGGCGCACATCACCGGCCGCCAGGTGGCGAAGGGCTTGTATGGTGCGATCATCGTCCGTTCGCGCAACGACCCGCTGCCCGAAACCATCGCGGAAAAAGTGCTGATCCTCTCCGACAATCGTTTCCTGCCCGACGGCTCGATCGACATCCCTGAGCTCGAGACGATGCAGGGTCGGATTGATTTCGAGAACGGCCGCGAAGGCGATGTCATGTTCGTCAACGGGCGGATCATGCCCACCATCGAAATCCGGAGCGGGGAAGTGCAGCGGTGGCGGATCATCAACGCCTCGGCGGCACGGGTCTACCGCCTGGCGCTCCCCGGGCACGGCTTCCTTCACGTGGGGAGCGACGGGGGACTGTTCGAGCGGCCGGTAGCGGTGAGCGAGATTACCC
>DASTEX010000535.1:0-9414 GCA_035709185.1 Gemmatimonadales bacterium | reverse complement strand
GCCCGCGGCCGGCCGGCCTCGGTCACGGCCGAATGGCTGGGAGAGACGCCAACCGGAACGCAGGTCGTCCGGCAGGCAACCATGGCCCAATACTCGATCTCGGCGCATGATTGGGAAATGCTCCACCTCGACTTGCGGGAGGCGGGAGCGTGGAAGGAACTGCGATCGGTCCGGCGTTTCAGCCTGGTGTTCTCCTTCGACGGAGGTCCGGCCGACGCTGTCGACCTCGATTTCGTGATCCTGGCGCCATGACCCGGTGGATTTGAGAGTTGGTTGAGACCCTGGTGACAGGTTGAGGAGGAACCATGCGACGCCTCTCAGTTACTCAGGGGCCTTATCTGGCCCTCGTCGGCAGCCTGATAGTCCTGCCCGGCTCGTTGGCGGGCCAGGGGCCATCCCGCGTCACTCCCACAATCGACTCCATCGGAGTCGACTGCTGCACCCTCCGGGTTTACCACCAGGGTCGGACAGCGGAGGGCCGGTTCATGGGCCGGCCCGATGACAGCTCGCTGCTGCTGGGCTCCTGCCGGGGTGTGCTCTGCCCTGCCCCCGCCGCCCAACACGTGCGCATCCCCCTGCTGGAGGAGACCCGCCTGGAAATGCAGAGCGGCAACCATGCCGGCTTCGGCGCCGTGGTAGGCGGGATCACGGGGGCCGTCCTGTTCGGCGGGCTGGTAGCGTTTACCGGATCGGAAAACGCTTCGGCCGGCGAGATCCTGCTCGGGAGTGCGGCGGGTGGGTTTGGTGGGAGCCTGGTCGGGCTGCTGGTGGGGATGGCGTTTCCGCGCTGGATCCCGGTGAGGCACTAACTAGTCACTAGTCACTAGTCACTAGTCACTCGTCACTGAGGAGCCGGGACCTGCACTCCGCAGTTGGAGCAGAACCGGCTGCCCGGCTCGAGCGGGGCGTGGCAGACCCGGCACGCCGCGGGGGACACCAACCCACCACCGCAGTTGGAGCAGAAGCGCGCATCGGGTTCGGGCCGGGGACCACAGCGGGGACAGACCTGGCCGCCCGCTCCGGCCTCGACCGGCCCCAGGGTCCGGGCCCGTTCCGCGATCAGCGCTTCCACCGGATCCACCGAGACATCTTCTTCCCGCATCGCCGCCACGGCTTCGTGGGTGTACTTCTCTTTCAGTGCCTGGTAGTCCGCATCGGACAGCTTGCCGGTGGCCCGGTCGAAGTCGATTTCCTTGAGCGCAATCAGGGCGATGCCACGGCGGGTCTCTTCGGGGTCGAGCGGATCGAGAAACGCGGGAGCCGCCGTTGCCGACCGGAACAGCGGCGACAGAATGTACCAGAGCACCAGCGCTCCGAGCGCGACCGCGGCGACTGCTTCCGCAGCCATCAGTCGGCCACCTCCGACAGCGCCCGCTTGAGCCGCTCCATATCCGCCTCGGTGACGGAGTCACCCGGGGGAGAGGGCGGCGTCTCGGCCGCCTGCACCGCGGCCAGGCGATGGCGCCGGAGCAGGACCGCGGCCAGCGCGCCGCCCGCCAGCAGCACCACCACCCCCGGCACCAGGTAACCGGCGAGGTTGAAGCCTTCCGCGGGCGGAGCCATCAGCACCCGCTCGCCGTAACGGCTCACGAAGTCGGCGATGACTTCCTCCGACGTCTGGCCGGCCGCCACCAGCGCCATCACCTCACGGTGCATCGCCGGCGAATATTCGCAGGTGAAATCGGTGGTCCGGCAGGTAAAGACATCGAGGTTGCAGGGACAGGTGCACTTGAGCCGGCGCTCGATGCTCTTCACCAGCTCGCTGTTGTCCAGCTCGCCCACCGGGGCCCGGGAGCGGCCGGCGGCGCGCGGGTCGTACAGCCGGTCCGCATCGGATTGCGACTGCTGCGGCAGGATCAGCGCGGAGAGGCCGGCGCCGAGAAAGCGGCGGCGGTCCATCATGCCTCGGTCCCGACCAGACGGGCCTCGAAGCCGGCCTGGACTTCGCTCTTCACGCGCACCGGAACCGCCGCGCGGCCGCCGGGCCACATGGCGAGCAGTCCGCCGAAGACCAGGATGACACCCCCGGCCCAGACCCACCAGACCAGCGGATTGATGGTGATGGCGAAGTTCGACTTCTCGGTATCCGCAATCGAGCCGGCGTAGACCACGTAGAGGTCTTCCCGCAGTCCGCTCCGGATCCCGACTTCGGTGGAAGGCTGGAAAGTGTCCTGGCCCAGGCTGTTCCGGTGCTGCCGCTTTTCCGAGGTGATCCGGCCGGCGGCTTTCCCATTCTTCTGCACCTCGAGGGTCGCCGCCGAGACGAAGCGGTTGAGCGCGTTGTACTGGGACACGCCCAGAAAGGTCAGCGAATAGGTATGGCCGAACGGGCTCTTCACCTCGACTGTCTCGCCCGGGGCGAGGGTCACTTCGCGAGTAACCTTGAACACGGACCCGGCAAACGCCACGAACAGCACCAGGATGCCAACGTGCACCAGGTAGCCGCCGTAGCGGCGCCGGTTCCGGTCGACCAGGTGAACCAGGGCAACCGGAATGGATTCGCCGTACATCCGGCCGCGGGCCCGGACCCCCCGGGTGAATTCCTGCAGCACCGTGCCCAGGACGAAGGCCGCAAAGATCCACGAGACCACGGCCGACCCGGCCCGGACTCCCAGTGCCAGCAGCACCGCACCGGTGAGCACCGCCAGACCGGTGGGCCAGAGGAACTGCCGCTTGAGGTTGGCCGGTGATGCCCGGCGCCAGGCGATCAGCGGCCCCACCCCAGTGAGCAGCAGCAGGAACAGTCCCAGCGGCACGTTGACCCGGTTGAAGAATGGCGGACCGACCGTGATCTTCACGCCCCGCACCGCCTCGGACAGAATCGGGAACAGGGTTCCCCACAGCACCGAGAACGCGATCCCCACCAGGATCAGGTTGTTGAACAGGAACGCGGCCTCGCGACTCATCAGCGACTCGAGCTTCGCTTCCGGCTCGAGCGCGGGCCACCGGACATAGAGCATGGCGAAGGCGGAGAACCCCGCCACGATCAGGAAGATCAGGAAGAACCAGCCCACATTGGACTGGGCGAAGCTGTGCACGCTGGCGATGACGCCGGAGCGGGTGATGAAGGTCCCGAAGATCGAGAGCAGGAAGGTCGCCATGATGAGCGACATGTTCCAGCGCTTGAGCATTCCCCGCTTTTCCTGGATCATGACCGAGTGGAGGAACGCGGTCATGGTGAGCCAGGGCAGGAAGCTGGCGTTCTCGACCGGGTCCCAGGCCCAGTATCCCCCCCACCCGAGCTCCACGTAGGCCCACCACATGCCCAGCACAATGCCGACCGACAGGAACAGCCAGGAGAGAATGGTCCACTTCCGGATGGCGTAGAGCCAGCCGGTATCGAGCCGGCGCGACAACAGCGCGGCCAGAGCGAATGCGAACGGGATGGTGATACTGATGTAGCCCAGGTACAGCATGGGCGGGTGCATCACCATGCCGGGATTCTGGAGCTGCGGATTGAGCCCGTTGCCGTCGGGCGGTGTGACCGGCATCCGCTCGAAGGGATTGGCTCCGCCGAACACCATGGTGGCAATGAAGAAGGCAGCCACGGTGTTGGTAACCGCGGCCACGTAGGGCATGAGGCTTTCGTGCCGCCGGCTGGTCACCGCCTGTGCCACGGCCCCGAAGATCGACAGGACCAGAGCCCAGAAGAGCAGCGATCCCTTCTGCCCGGCCCAGAACGCCGTGAAGATGTAGGCCGCGGGGAGGTTGCGGGAGGTGTAGGCCCAGACGTATTCGATGTTGAAGTCGTGGGTGGCCAGCCCCTTCCAGAGCGAGAGGGCGGCCACCAGCATCGCGGCGCACAGGCCGTAGGCCGACCGGATGGCGGTGCGGGCCAGATCGGGGCGGTCTTTCCAGCGGCCGCCGAACCCCACCACGGCTCCCCAGACCGCGGCCAGCAGGCCGAGCCACAGAGCAAACTGGCCGAGCAAGGTCATGGATCAGGCCTTCTTGGCGGCGTCGAGTTCGGCCTCGTAGCGCGATCCGCACTTGGCGAGCACTTCGGTGGCGCGAAAGACGCCGTCACGTCCGTACTTGCCTTCCACGATCACTTCGATGTCGTTCGCGTCGGTGAAGGTGTCGGGCACCAGGCCGGTGTACGTGACATCGAACTGCTTCTGGCCGTCGCTGACGGCAAAGTCGACCCGCTGAGCGGCATCGTCGCGGCGGATGGAGCCCGGCACCACTTTGGCGCCCACCTTGATGCCGACATCGTAGAAGCTGGGATCGGTTTCGACCCGGGCGACGAGCTCGCTCGGGGTCAGGAAGTACACGCCGGTTTCCTTGACCCCGCTGGCAATCAAGAACACAACGCTCGTCACGATGATGGTCGCGCCCAGCGCGAACTTGCTGCGTGCCCGCATAATTGCCCTCGCTCCTCTGCTGCTGCCTGGGCTGCCAGCATCCACTGACAGCGCTCGGAAAGATACCGCTGTTTACTGCCCGGTTTCCCGCAAGGCCGTCTGCTTGAAGTTGTCGAGCATGGAGCGGTGGGCCTCGTATTCCGGCCGGTTGGCCTTGAGCTCATCCGCTTCGACCGCCAGGTATTCCCGGTAGGCCTTTCGGGCCCCCTCAGGCTGCTGCTCAAATCTCGCAATCGCAGCGCGTAACACAAAGCCGAACAGGTGCTTCGACTGCGCCTGCTGGATGGAATCCGCCAGGGCCCGGGCAGCGTCAATGTCACCGGCGTGCAGGTGAATCAGGGCCACATCGTAGCGGGCGTCAATGTCCACCTCGGGCAGATTCCGGTAGGCCATGAGTGCCATGGGGGTGAACCGGTTGGAGGTGGCGGTGTCACCCTGTTCCGAGGCGGTCATGACCCGGGTGAAGAGCCGGTTGAAGGCCTCCCGCGGGGACATCTGGCTCAGGTCCGGCAGGCCCCCCTGGGCGGCTGCCGGGGGGCCGTCGACCGCCGGGGCGCCGCCGGGCTGATTCCGGAACGCCAGCACCAGGGCGAACGCCAGCACCGCGATCCCGGCAATGGCGAAGGGCAGCAACTGGGAAGGGCCGCGGGCCGACGCCGGAAGGGGCCGGGGCCCCGCCACGTCGCGCACCGGGGTCGGTCCGGCCGCCCCGAGCGACGCGCCGCACGAGGCGCAGAAGCGCGCCCCGGCAGCCGTCTCGCTGTTGCACTGACGGCAGCGCTGGGACCCCAACGAGGCCCCACACTGGCTGCAGAACTTGCCGGATGCTGCCGCGCCACACGAAGGACAACGACCTGACATGGGCCTCACCGGTTCCGTGTGAACAACCTCTTAAGCTGGATGGAATCTCGTGTGGCCCCGGAGGGGGGACAAGGTGGAAACCCATTTCCCGACAAGAGATTCACGGACCGTTCAGGAGCGCTTCACGAACTCGACCAGGAACCTTCAGAATCGCCAGCTCAGGCTGCCCAGAATCTGGTCCCCGGCCGCGAGGCCGCCGGTTTCCCTGGTCCCTGAAAGGAACAGGTACACCCGCCGCCCCAGAGTGAGATCGACATCCGCCCCGAACCAGGTGGCCTCGGAGGCCTCATTCCGCAGGGTTTCCCGCCGGAGTCCGCCCCTGCCTTCGAGGCCGACCCAGGAGGCGGGACGGAAGCCTAAGCCGAAAGTCTGGAGCCAGCCGCTCCGGCCGACGGAACCGTAACGGGTGTGGCGCGACCGGATGGCCAGGCCCAGCCGGGAAATCCGGTCCACCGAGATCCACCCGGTTCCGGACTGCAGGCGGCTGGTGGAGTCCACCGCGAAGGCCATCCGGCCATCGAGGCCCAGCCGGATCCGCGAGGCGGGCGACAGCGAGAGGTCGCCCCACACGCCCCGGCGGAACGAATCATCGAACACCACTTCCGGAGACTCGAAGTCACGATACAGCCGGACGTTCCGGCGGCTGTCGACCCCGCCGTGGAGGTCGAGCCATTCCGCCGGCCGCAGGGCCACGCTGGCGAAGGTCGAGGTGAACGTCACTCCGGGCTCTCCCGCCTCGGCCTTCCAGCCCCGGTTGACATCGAATTCCTGCGCCGCGAACAGCGTGAATCGCGGTCCGGCGACGGAAGCCTGGAGAAAACCGAATTCACGGTTGACCGTGCCGTCGACGTAGGAGCCCACCGCTCCGCCGGCCACGGTCCAGCGGACCCGCTGCCGGGGAACGCTGCGGAGCTGGACGAATCCGCCGTAGTCGCGGGTGTCTCCGATGCCCATGCTGGCCGGATCCGGCTCGGCGCCGGCAAAGACACCCGCGCCGAATCGGGTCTGCTGGTACTCGACCAGAGCCCCATCGAACAGCGTGACGGAACTTACCGACGGGAGATACTGTCTTCCCACCGTGAAGCGCGCGGGACCGCCGGGCCGCACCAGCAGCGCGGCCTGGTACACGGCATTGCGGGCCTCCACCGTGCCGCTGCCGTCAGCCAGCCGGCGGTAGTTCCGGCGGGCGCGGACGTCAGCCACGATGCCTAACGGCGTGCCGCCGATCTCGGTGGCATCGAGCCGAAGATCCAGCGCCGGCTGGGTAAAACTTGACCCCTCCGGCGGGCTGACCACCAGATATCGCAGGCCCAGCCGGCCGTGCAGCCCGCGGTTGGGCCGGGATCGGGGGGAACCGGCGGCCGCGGCGCTATCCGCCCGGGCCACCACCGGTACCGCCCGGGTGAAGGTCACCGAGTCCCCGACGGCGAGACGCTCGGCCCCGCTTACGATGGTGCAGGCGGCCCGGCGGGAGGCGAGATAAGTCACCGTGAGTACGGCGACGGTGTCATTCTGCCGCTGGACCTGGAGCCGCTGGCCCTCCCGCAGCCCGTCGTCCCGGCCGGCATCGAGATAGGCCAGTCCGCCCGCGAGATAGGTGATACGGGCCCGCCCGATCTCGGTCTGCTGGGCCGCAACCGGAAGGGCGATCAGCAGCGCCAGCAGGATTAAGAGGCTTCGCATCAGGTATCTCCCCGGGGATGGCAGCTCAGGCAGGCAGCGCTCTCATAGCGGTACCCGGTTCTCTCCTTGTGGGTGTCATCCATCTTGATCTGGTTGTGCTCGTGGCAGGTCAGACAGCTGAACACCGTGTAGCTGGTGCTGCTGGTGTGGCACGAAGCACAGCTGGTCCAGCGGCCGGCGTGTTTTCCCGAGTAGATGGGGAAGAAGTCGGCGTCGTGCGCGAAGCGGGCGCCGGCCCAGGCCGACGTCGTGTGGCAGGCGGTACAGGTGGTGGAGAACTGGGCCACCCCGTGATCGGGATCGACCGTGGCGTCGTACTCCGCCTGATGGCACGATACGCAGGTGGTGCTCTTGCCCTGATACACGCCGTCGCCGTGACACTGGCCGCAGGTGGTACTGACGTGAGCGCCGGTGAGCGGGAACTGGGTGGCGGCGTGATCGAAGGTCGCGCCGGTCCAGGTAGCGGTGGTGTGGCAGACGGTGCAGTCGGTCGAGAACGCCAGCGTCCGGTGATTCGGCACGGTCACGCCGTCGTAGTCCGCCTGGTGGCAGGACAGACACTGGACGGGAAGTCCCTGCCACTGGCCGTTGACATGGCACTCGGCGCAACTGGTGGCGAGGTGGGCGCCGCTCAGCGGGAACTGCGTTGCGGCGTGGTCGAAACGCACGCCTCCCCAGGTCGAACGGCGATGGCAGGACAGGCAGTCGCGGCTGAACCCGGCTCCCTCGTGGTCGGGACTGTCGGTTGACTGGAACGCACTGAGGTGGCAGGCCACGCACTCGCTCGGCCGGTCACGCCAGGTGAGGCCGCCCGCCGGCGCTGGTTCGTGGCATTCCCGGCAGGCCAGAGCCACGTGCGCCCCGTCGAGCGGAAACCGGCTCTGCTGGTGACTGCGGATCTGGTCGGCCGGGTCGGTGAAGCTGCGGCTCTGGTGACAGCGGGAACAGCTCAGGCCCAGCTCGCCCAGGTGGACGTCCTGGTGGCAGCCCACGCAGTCTCGCGGGGTATCGGCGAACGTGAGGGCCTGATGACAGGTAGTGCAGGGCGCGCTCCGGTGAGCCCCTTCGAGCGCGAACCCCTGCCGGTCGTGGTCGAATCGGGGGGAGATCCGCACCGGCCGCCAGCCATCGGCCTGGTGACAGTCGGCGCAGGGGAGGGCGAGCGATCCGTGGGGGTTGCTGGTCTGCTGCGCCGCCATCGGCGGGGGCAGCAGGGCCAGGTCCAGCCACGCGACGGCGGAGATGAATATGACCCGAATCATCGGTGACACTCCTCGCAACGAGTCGGCGTGCCGCGGTAGCGTCCCTGCGGGTGACACGACCCACAGGGCACGGCGGCGTGACCGCGATCGAGTCGGAAGCCGGCATCCCGGTTGTGATCGAAGCCGTCGGCCGGACGGAAGCTCTGGATCCCGTGACAGGACGCGCACCCCTGCCCGGCCGCGGCCGCAAACTGCCCGGCATGGGGATCCTGATGGCACGCCGCACAGCCCGGGTCCGGCAACGACAGCTTCAGCAGGCCCGGCTGCTTCGTCTCCCCTGCCCGCGCGGCACCCGACCGCGGGCGATCGAAGTCGCGGTGGCATCCGGCGCACGGCACGGCCAAATGGGCTCCCGTGAGCGGCAGCCGCCAGGCGCTGTGAGCGGCCGAGTCCACGGTGGAGGGAACGAAGCCGCGCGCGACGTGGCAATCGGCGCAGGCCGGATGGCGGGGTTCGTGGGGATCCGCATGACAGCTGGCGCAATCGCGCCCGCCCAACGGGAACACCACCTTGCCGTTCTGAGGCGTATGGCAGTCCCGGCAGGCCGCCGCGGCATGGCGTTCCGTCAGCGCCATGCCCAGCCGCTCGTGCTCGGCCGGCTGCAGCCGGGAGTGCTCCCAGCCGCCGGTGGTATGGCAGGCGGAACACTCTCCATTGGCGACCTTCCTGGTCTCGCCGGTGTGGGCGTCCGCATGACAAGCGGCGCACCGGCGATAGGGCGGACGCATCACGACGGCGGCCGGACCATTCTGAGGGGCGCGCTCGCGACGGTGGCACTGCCCGCAGGCCACTGCCTGGTGCCTGCCTTCGAGCGGATAGCGGGTCGTGCGATGCCGAGCCGCGGTCCAGTTCGACCGGTCGAATCCCCGCTCGTCGTGGCAGACCGCGCAATCGACCGGTTTTCCCGCCACGGTCGCGGCACCGGCGTGCGGATCAGCGTGACACGCGGCGCACGAAGCGGAGGCGGGACGGGGCCGTTCGGTGCGGCGGCCGTGACACTGCTCGCACTCCACTCCGGCGTGCCGCCCCTCCAGCGGGTAGCGAGTGCGGGCGTGGTTGAACCCCTTCGGGCCCCGGTCGCCGAACCCGGTGGTCACGTGGCAGTCGGCGCATTGCGCCCCCAGCCGGCCCTGGTGCGGATCCGAATGGCAGGCGGAGCACTGGCCGAACTTCAGGGCCGGAAAGGCCGGATCGATCCCCTGGTCCGGACCCCTGGCCACCGGGTGACAACCGGTGCAGGCCAC
>DASTEX010000534.1:0-8247 GCA_035709185.1 Gemmatimonadales bacterium | reverse complement strand
GCGGCCCGGGCCGCGGAGTTCCGGCGATTCTACCGGCCGGAGCTGGCCGTGTTCGCCGACAGTAACGGCGAGCCGGTCGGTTTCGGTCTGGCGCTGCCGGACATCAACGAAGCCCTCGCTCCGCTCCAGGGAAGACTCTGGCCGCTGGGGTGGTGGTCGCTCGCGCGGGGAGTATCCCGGATTCGAGGCGTGCGATTGATTCTGCTGGGTGTCCTTCCGCAGTACCGCGGTCGCGGCGTCGGGGCCCGGCTGGCCCAGGCTCTGGCGGAAGCGGCCCGGGAGCTCGGGATGCAGCACGCCGAGCTGTCGCTGGTGCTCGACGCCAACCGGGAAACCCGCCACCTGATCGACGCCTTTGGCGCGACCCCTGTCAAGACCTATCGGCTGTACCAGAGGACGTTGTGAGGGAACCGGCCACCATCGAGGCGCTGATCTTCCGTCACGAGCAGCTCCGGTATCTCGCGTCTCGGGTGGTCCATACCGCGGCTCGGCCGTTCTGGTCCGCCCGGCTGCCACCGCTCTATCACACCAGGCTGCCGCGTCCGGTCCCGTCTCATCCGGGGTGGTGCCGGATCGACGTCAGCCTCTCGGGCATCTGCGGCTCGGATCTGGCGATGCTCACCGGCGCGGAGTCGCTCTACCTGGAGCCGGAGGCTTCCTATCCGTTCGTACCGGGTCACGAAGTGACCGGCACCGTCGGTGCCGGTTCGTTATCTGGTACTGCGCGAATCGAGCCGGGCCAGCGGGTGGCGGTCTGGCCGGTGTTAGGCTGTGCGGTGCGCGGCGCCAGTCAGCCCTGCGGCGCCTGCCGCGCGGGCTGGATCGGACTGTGCTCAAAGCGCGATGGCCACTGGCCCGGGCCCGGCCTGGCCATCGGCTTCAACCGCGAGACCGGCGGGGGCTGGTCGGCGTCCTGCCTGGCGCATGAGAGCCAGCTCTGGCCGCTGCCCGATGCCATCAGCGACGAGGATGCCGTGTTGCTCGATCCGGCCGCCAGCTCGCTGGCCGCACTGCTGCGAACCGGGGAGCGGGGCGCAGAGCGGACTCTGATCGTGGGGGGTGGCACCATCGGCCTGCTCGCGGGCTACCTCCATCGCGCACTGGGACTGGCGGGCACGGTCGAGGTGCTGGTGCGGCATGATTTCCAGCTGAGCTGGGTCACCGGCAGGGACGTGCCGGGCAGTGTCGTACGTGACGACCGGGCCTTTCGGGACTGGGCGGCGAACCGCGGGATGCCGTCGCGGCGGGTCCTGGGCTACGGCCACGTCTTCCAGGGCACTTACGACCGCGTGGTGGTGGCGGCGGGAACCGCCAGCGCCCTGCGGTGGGCCATCCAGAGCGCGCGCCCGCGGGGGACGGTCGTGCTGATGACAGCGCCCCCAATGTCCCGGGTGGACCTCACACCCCTCTGGTACCGCGAGGTCTCGGTTCGCGGCGTATACGTGTACGGACCGGTGCCGTGGGGAGGCGAGGAGCGTCATCCCTATGAAGTGCTGATCCCCCGCCTGGCGGACCGGCGGCTGGACTGGCGCGACATGGTAACGCACACCTTTCTGCTCTCGCAGTATCACGAGGCGCTGAGTCGCATGGTACGCCGGGGCGAGCCTGACGGCGGCGTGATCAAGGCGGCATTCCGTCCGGGAGACGCGTGACCGGCGAGCGCCGCTTCGTCTTCCTGCTCCACCGTACCCTGGAGAACCGGGCCGGCCGCCGTCTGCGGGCGGCCCTGCGGCAGGCGCCCTCCATGGCCGGCCGGTCCCGCACCGTCACGGTTGCGGACCTGGGGCAGGCGGCCGACCTGATCGGGAATCTGGACCGGGACAGCGTGCCGGTGGCCGCGGGCGGCGACGGGACCGTCAACCTGCTGGTGCGGGCCCTGCGGATGGCAGAGACCGGTGACCGCCCGATCGGCGTGTTGCCGTTAGGCACCGGCAACGCGTTCGCCCATGAAGTCGGAGCCGGGACCCTGGAGCGTGGGCTCCAGCTGCTGCTGACGGGGCGCCCCGTGGCGCGCGACATCATGCTTACCACCAACCCCGCGGTGCCGCTCGCTCTGCTCTCGCTCAGCACCGGGATCGAGGACCGGGCCATCCGGGTGCTGGAGCGTCGCCGGCGCTGGGTCCGCCCGATGCGATTGCTGGCCGGAGGCATCGCGGGACTCACCGCGCCCCGGACCCGGGCCAAGCTGGTGGTGGATGGCCGGGTGCTGACGGAGGGAGACCCGGTCGTCAACGCGGGCCTCTATAATACGCGCCGGTACGGCTTCGGCCGGGTCGTGTTCCCCGGAGCCGACCCGGCGGATGGCATGGCCGAGGCCGTGGTCTGCAACCGACTCACTGACTACTGTCGGGCGCTGGTCGGCGGAGTCCGGCAGGAGAGGGAAGACCCCGGCATTCGAATGGCGCGCTGGCGGGCTGCGACGCTGGTGGCGGCGCGCGCCATCCAGGTGGACGGCGAGCCCGGTCCGGGCGGGACCTTCGAAGTCCGGATCGCCCATCGCGAGCTGCTGGTCCTGGCTGGTTGAATTCCGCTCGGGGATGCCGGGGCCTTTGTAGAGAACGCCGGCTCGGCTCCGACTTCTCTGCGCAAGCGCCGGTGAAGGCGCCTCCACACCATCGAGGAAAACATGAAATACATGCTGATGATGCACGCGCCCGGCAGGACCGGAGACTACCAGGTTGGCGACTGGTCGCCGGAGGACTTCAAGGCTCATATCGCCTTCATGCACCAGTTCAACCGGGAACTGACCGAGAAGGGCGAGCTGGTGGGCGCTGAAGGGCTGGCCCCGCCGGGAGAAGCCAAGATCGTCCGGGCGGGGAAGAACGGTACCCCGGCCGTCACCGACGGTCCGTTCCCGGAAGCCAAAGAGTTCCTGGCCGGGTTCTGGATCGTGGATGTGGATCGTCCCGAGCGGGCCTATGAAATCGCGGCCCGGGCCTCGGCGGCCCCCGGCCCCGGTGGCAAGCCGCTGATCATTCCGATCGAGGTCCGCCCGGTGCCCAGCGCTCCGCCGTCCGACGCGTGACGGGTGAGGAACCTCCCGTCGATATCGGGCGCCTGCTGCGCGACCTCGCGCCGCAGGTGCTCGGTGCGGTGACCCGGCGGCACCGGGACTTCGGGGCGGCGGAGGACGCCGTCCAGGAAGCACTGATTGCGGCGGCCCGCCAATGGCCGGCCGAGGGCATTCCCCGAAACCCCCGCGGCTGGCTCTATCACGTCGCGTTGCGCCGGCTGACCGATCAGCTCCGGAGCGAGGTCGCGCGCCAGCGTCGCGAAACCACCGCCGCCGACGAGCTGTGGGCCGAGTGGGCCTTCGTGCCGCCCCCGGATAGCGAGCTGGAGCCGGATGAGGATGACACCCTCACGCTGCTCTTCATGTGCTGTCATCCGTCGCTGACTGCACCCACCGCGATTGCGCTCACGCTGCGAGCCGTCGGTGGCTTGACCACCGCCGAAATTGCCCGGTCGTTCTTCGTTCCCGAAGCCACGATGGCGCAGCGGATCAGCCGGGCCAAGCAGACGATCAAGTCCTCCGGCGTCCCCTTTGCGCTGCCGGGCGAGGCGGAACGGGCCGAACGGCTGGGCGCGGTGCTGCACGTGCTGTACCTCATCTTCAACGAGGGATACACCGCCAGCGTCGGGACCTCGCTGTACCGTACCGATCTCTCCAACGAGGCGATCCGCCTGGCCCGGCTGCTGCACCGCCTGGTGCCGGAGGATGGGGAAGTCGCGGGACTGCTCGCGCTCATGCTGCTCACCGACGCCCGGCGAGTCGCACGCACCGGCCCGCACGGCGAGCTGATTCCGCTGGACCAGCAGGACCGGACGCTGTGGGACCGGGATCTCATCCGGGAAGGGGTGGATCTGCTCTCGCGCACGCTGCCGCGGGGCCGGGTCGGCTCCTACCAGCTCCAGGCCGCCATCGCGGCGGTGCACGACGAAACGGAACAGGTGGAAGACACTGACTGGCCCCAGATCCTCGCGCTGTACGCCGCCCTGCTCACGATCTCGGACAACCCGATGGTGGCCCTCAATCACGCGATCGCCGCGGCGATGGTGCACGGCCCGAACGCCGGCCTGGAGCTGCTGCAACCGCTCGAGGGCGATGCGCGGCTCAAGGGCCACTTCCGGCTCGACGCGGTGCGGGCCCATCTGCTCGAGATGGCCGGTGACCCGGCGCGCGCGCGGGAGCACTACCAGCTGGCGGCGTCGCGCACGGCCAGTCTGCCGGAACGGGACTATCTGCTCCTGCGGGCAGCCCGGCTCAATACCGGGAGTCGTTAGGTCACACCGCCCCTTGCGGGACCGCCGGGGCCGGCGGTTCTTAGGCTTTCATCTCAACCGCCGGAGCGGACATGATCGTGGTAGCCGGTGGGACCGGCAGCCTGGGCAGCCGCATCGTTCGGGGACTGCGCCAGCAGGGCCGAACGGTTCGGGTTCTGGCTCGCCCCACCTCCCAGGCCGATGCTCTCCGCCAGGCCGGAGCCGAGATCGTCCTCGGCGATCTCAAAGACCCCGCGAGTCTCGAGCGGGCCTGCTCCGGCGCCTCGGTGGTGATCACCACTGCCAGCGCATCCAAGACGGGCGACGATTCGATCGAGAATGTCGACGTCCGGGGCAATCAGAATCTGATCGCGGCCGCCGAAGCTGCCGGGGTGGACCAGTTCGTCCTGCTCTCGACCCTGGGTGCCGCTTCGGAGAGTCCGGTTCCGGTGTTCCGGGCCAAGGGACTGTCAGAAGAGCGGCTCCGCCGCGGGACCATGGGATTCACCATCCTCCAGCCCAATGCCTACATGGACGTGTGGTTCCCCATGCTGATCGAACCGGCGGCCTTCACGGGCCAGCCGGTGACCCTGGTCGGAGAATCGCGCCGGCGGCACAGCTTCGTGGCCGAAGCGGACGTGGCCGCGTTCGCGATCGCCGCGGTCGGGAACCCGGCCGCAGAGAACCAGACCCTGCCGATCGGGGGCCCGGAGCCACTGACCCTGCGCCAGGTGGTACAGGCCTACGAGGAAGCCTTGGGCCGGCCGATTGCGGTCCGGTCGGTAGCTCCCGGCGACCCGATTCCCGGTCTCCCCGAACCGATCTGGGGACTGGCTGCGGCGCTCGAGAGCTTCGATTCGCCCCTCCCCATGGAGGAACTCAGCCGGGGGTTCGGCGTGCGGCTCACTTCCGTCCGGGAGTTCGTTCAGTCCCGGCGCGCGGGATGAGTATTACGGACGGGGAACGCGAGGCGTTCTTCGCGGCCTGCCGCGAGGGCGACGAGGTTCTCCTGCGCTCCCTGCTGGAAGCGCTGCCGTCCCTGATTGGTGAGCGCGATTCGGCCGGCAGCACCGGACTCCATCTGGCGGTCGACCATCCGGAATGTCTCCGCCTTCTCGTGGCCCATGGGGCTGATCCCGACCTCCGCGACCAGGGGGACAACGCCACCGCGCTGCATTTTGCCGCCGCGCGCGGCCGGCTGGAAAGCGTGCGGGTGCTGCTCGACGCGGGCGCCGATGTTCACGGCAGAGGCGACGTGCACGCGGGCGACGTGATCGGCTGGGCGGTGGGTGACGGCAGCGGCGGCAACCGGGCGGTGCTCGAACTGCTGCTCGAGCGCGGCGCCCGCCACCATATCTTCACCGCCGTGGCCCTGAACGACGCCGGCCTGGTGCGGGAGGTCGTGGCGCAGGATCCTGGGTCGCTCAGCCGGCGCCGATCCCGCTTCGAGCAGTTCCAGACCGCCCTCCACTATGCGCTCTTTGCGCCGGATGGCCTCTCCCCCAAGCGTTCGCAGTACGAGATCGCCCGGCTGTTGATCGGGCTGGGCGCGGATGTGGACGCCCCGGATGGAAATGGGCGCGCGCCGCTCGAGATCGCCATGCTGAAAGGCGATCTCACTGCCATGCGATTGCTGGTCGAGGCGGGAGCGGCCGAGCCGCCGGCCGCGCCGGCCGACGCGGCGGCTTTTGGGGCGCTGAGGACGGCCACCGCCGAGCCGGTGACGCCCATGTTATGCGTGGACGATCCGGATGCCACAGTGGCCTGGTATACCGGGCACGGCTTCGTGCTCGAGGAGCGCTATCCCGAGAAGGGCGAAATCAGCTGGGCCGCTCTCTCGTTCGGCCGGAGCTCCATCATGGTGCAGCACAGGGTCGCGCGCCCCCACACCCAGGTGGCGCTCTGGTTCAGGACGGCCCGCATCGAGGAGCTGTACCAGGCCTTCCGATCACAGCAGCTGGCCGCTGCGCGGGCCGCACTGGCGGGTGCAAGCGACCATCCGATCGAGGTGCAGTTCCTGGAGCTGCTGTATCATCCGTTTTACGGCGGTCGACAGTTCTCCATCCGGGACCCGAACGGATTGGAGCTGGTCTTCCACTCCAGTTGATCCGTTCCGGTGCATGTGCCGCATGCCCGGATCAGCCCCGGCATTAGTCCCTCATGACATCTGTGTAGTACCCCTCCGATGCATGCGTTCCCCAGATGGACACCCATGCAGGAGGACGACCACATGCCGAGATTGCGGCACTTCAGCGGACTCGCCCTGGCCGGCGTCGTGGCACTGGCGCCCGTCGGCGGTCTGGGCTCCACCGAGGCCCAGGCGCAACAGCCCGGCTTCAACCTGTTCTCGGTTGAGCAGGACATCGAGCTGGGCCGCCAGTCGGCGATAGCGGCCGAACGGGAGCTCCCGCTCCTCAATAACCGCGCAGTCGATACGTACCTCAACCGGGTGGTGCGGCGGCTGGCGCAATACGCGCCCGGAGCCCGGTACCCCTACGAGATCAAGGCGGTGAACGCGTCCGAGATCAACGCGTTTGCGCTGCCCGGCGGGCCGATGTACGTGAACCGGGGGCTGGTGGAAGCCGCCCGGAACGAGGCCGAGCTGGCCGGGGTGCTGGCGCACGAGATGGCTCACGTCGCCCTGCGCCACGGCACCCACCAGGCCTCGAAGGTCTATCTCACCCGGTCCGGGCTGGGCATCCTCGGTGGCTTGTTAGGCAAGTCCTCGGGCACCTCCCGGATCGTGAATACCATCGGTGGCGTGGGCCTCAACGCGGTCTTCCTCAAGTTCAGCCGGGATGACGAGTACGAGGCCGACCAGGTGGGCGTAGATATCATGGCCAAGGCAGGCTACGATCCGCGCGCCATGGCCACCTTCTTTGCCCAGCTGCGCCAGGAGCAGGGAAGGGATCCGAGCAAGCTGGAGCAGTTCTTCAGCAGCCATCCGGCGCCCGCCAACCGGGAGAACCGGATCCGGCAGCTGGCGGCCAATACCGGCGGCGGCGCCAGGCGCACCCAGATCATCGGCGGCTTCGCCACGGTGCAGAGCAGCCTGGCGCGGCTGCCCGAGCCGGGCACTCAGCGGGTGGCGTTGGAGGAACCCGACCAGCAGCCGGTCCCGACCGGCCAGATAGCGGTGCGGGTCGAACCGGCCTCGACCCGGTTCGAGCAGTTCCGGCACCCCCAGAACTTCTTCACCATCGATTATCCGGAGAACTGGGAGGCGTATTCGACCGGGCTGGCGACGTCCCTCGCTCCCCAGGGCGGCGTGGCGAACCGATCCGACGGCCAGCCAGTAATGCTGTACGGCGTGATCATCAATCACTACGCCCCGTTCGAAGGCGAGGAAACCCGGCGAGAACAGAGTCTCCAGCGGAGCTATGCGCCGTTCGAGGACCGGACCAAGCCGCGCGGCACCCTGGAGGATGCCACCGATGACCTGGTGCGGACCATCCAGAGCGCCAACCCGTACTTGCGGACCGAGGTGGGTTCAGCCCAGCGACTGGTGATTGACGGCGCGGCCGGGTTCACGGTGGACCTGTCAGGCCCGTCGCCCGCTACCGGGCAGGAGGAGCGGGTCAAGGTGTATACCCGGGCGCTGTCGGACGGCCACGTGGTCTACGTGCTGGGCATCTCGCCGGCGACTCAGGCGGCGGAGTTCGATCGCACCTTTGACCGGATGATGCGGACCCTCAGCATCAACGACGCCGCGGCCCACCGGGCCACCCGGGTCAGTCTGCAGCCACGGTGACATTGACGATTGAAAATTGACAATTGACGATTGCTTCGTGCCTCGATCTCGGCATGGAGCAATCGTCAGTTGTCAACTGTCAATTGTTGAGGGAAGTCGGCGAGCTGGACGGTACTGTGGGTTACGCCCGGCTCCTTCTCCAGGAGAAAGTCGTCGTCCTCGGGATAGTACCTTGCCCGTGCCACGTCCTCGCCGGCAAACCGGCGAATGGCGTCGATCGATTCCCAGAGCGT
>DASTEX010000533.1:0-7315 GCA_035709185.1 Gemmatimonadales bacterium | reverse complement strand
CACCCCGCCGTCGTGAAGCAGGACTCGGCCGGCAAGCAGACCAACACGATCGAGGTCTCGGCCGACAAGGACGGCAAGGGGAGCTGGAAGGTGAACGGCCAGGAAGTGCACTCCATGACCCTGACGCCGGCGGAGCTGAATGGCGTGGTGGGCCTCAGAGTGAACCACAACCTGGACGTGCACGTAGACGGGTTTGCGGTGCACAAACTCTAGGCCGGAGACAGTCGAGTCAAAGCGGGCTGAGGCACTGCCTCAGCCCGCTTTGATTTCCGTCCAGATCCGGTCCCACTCCTGGGTCGCCGCGCCCAGGTCTTCCTGGTATTCCATCCGGTTCAGCTCTTCCGCCGTCGGCGGCTGCAGCAGGTTCGGTTCCTGTCCTACCGCCACGGCGTTGGGAGAGCCGTAACCGGTCCGGCGGCTGATGGCGGCCGCGACGTCGGGCCGCAACACGTAATCCATGAACACGTGAGCCGCCCGCCGGTTCCTGGCGCCCCGCGGGCTGCAGAGCGAATCGAGATAGACCATGCTGCCTTCTTTCGGCAGCACGAACTCAATGGCGGGGTTGGCGGTCCTCGCCTGCGCGGTGTCGCCGTTCCACAGGTGGGCCACCCACACATCGCCCGCAATCAGTTGGCTCTTCACCGGGGCAGAGACGTACGACTTGAGATTGGGCTTGGCGGCCAGGGCATCCGCCCGCGCCTGCGCCAGGGCCTCGGGGTCCACGCTATTGAGCGACTTCCCCCGGTATTTGAGCCAGCAGCCGATCACATCCCGCATATCGTCCAGCTGGGTGAGCTTCCCCCGCAGCCGGGCATCGTGGAACACGCCCCAGCTGTCGGGCCGATACGGCACCAGGTCGGTCCGGACCGCGAGACCGGCCGAGCCCCACTGCCAGGGGACCGTGTAGCGGTTTTCGGGGTCGAACGGCTGTCCGACAAAACGGGAGTCCAGATTCTGCCAGTTGCGGAGCGCGGTCCGGTGGATCGGTTCCAGCAGGTCCAGCTCTCTCAGGACTCGCACGGCATACCCGGTGGGAACGATCAGGTCGTAGCCGGTGGCTCCGGCCTGGAGCTTCGCGATCAGGTCCTCGTTGCTTTCGTAGGTGTCGTAGGTGACCCGGACCCGGAATTCCTTCTCGAAATCGGCAATCGTGGTCTCGCCGATGTAGTCCGACCAGTTGTAGATCCGGAGATTGGGTTCGATCTCCGGCGGCAGCGGGCGCGGTGTGTCACCCCTAGGCACCTCGTCCCTGCGGCATGCGGCGAGGAATGAAGCTATGGCCGGCAGCCCGGCGCCGGCGGCCAGCAGGCGCTCGACGAACCGCCGCCTCGAGAGACCAGCCTCAGGGATCATGGGTGACGGCTGACGACTGATGTCTGGCGACTGAGTCGGTCTGCCCCGTAGATGAGCAGGCTGGTGATCACCAGCACGACCGTACTGATGGCGTTCACCGTGGGATCGATGTTCCGCCGGACCATCCCGTACACCACGACCGGCAGGGTGGAGGAGCCCGACCCGGCCACGAAGGAGGTGATGACGTAGTCATCGAACGAAAGAGTGAAGGCCAGCAGGGCTCCCGCGGCGATCCCCGGGGCCAGCAGAGGAAAGGTCACCCGCCGGAAGGTGGTCCATTCATCAGCACCCAGGCTCATTGCGGCCTCCTCCAGGTGCCGGTCCATGCCTTCGATTCGCGCCAGCACCACGATGGTGACGAACGAAATCGAGAAGGCAACATGGGCAATGACGATGGTTCCGATTCCCAGCGCCAGTCTGAGTCCGGCGAACAGGATCAGCAGCGAGATCCCGACCACGATCTCCGGCGTGACCAGCGGCAGATAGAGCACGCTCTGCAGAATCTGGCGGCCCCGGAACCGGTGTCGTCCCAGCGCGAGGGCCAGCCCGGTGCCGAGCGCGGTCGCCAGGAGCGTGGTTATCAGTCCCACGATCAGGCTCACCCGAAGGCCGTTCAGGATATCGGGTCGCGATGCGAGGGCGCGATACCAGTCCAGGGTGAATCCGGTCCACTCGACCGAGAACCGCGACGCATTGAACGAGAAGGCCACCAGCACGAGCAGCGGGAGGTGCAGGAACAGGTACACTCCACCCACCAGTACGCCCAGCCAGCGGGGAAACCGGTGAATCACGGTCCCACTCCGGCCGATCCGGTCCGCCGCTCCTCAGCCTGCCGCGACCGCAGGTACCACAGCACTCCGGCCAGGACCATCAGCATCAGGATGAGCGATGCGGCCGAGCCGAATGGCCAGTTGCGGGCGGCGGTGAACTGGTTCTGCACCAGGTTGCCGATCAGCATCTCCTTGGCCCCGCCCAGCAGGTCCGAAGGGAGGAATGATCCCAGCGTGGGGATGAAGACCAGCAGCGTGCCGGCGATCACGCCGGGGCGCGAGAGCGGCAGCACCACCCGCCAGAAGCGGGCGGTGGGCCCGGCGCCGAGCACGGCGGCCGCTTCTTCGAGCGAGCGGTCCACTTTCTCCAGCGAGGCGTAGATCGGGAGCACCATGAACGGGAGGAAGGTGTAGACCAGCCCCGCCATGACGGCGAACGGGGTGTAGAGCAGCGTGAGCGGCTGTTCGATCAGGCCCGCCCGCAGCAGCCAGCTGTTCACCAGACCGGTGTCGCGGAGCAGGAAGATCATGGCGAACGTGCGGACCAGGAAGCTGGTCCAGAACGGCAGGATCACCAGGAACAGCAGCAGGTTTCTCCAGCGCCGGCTCCGGGCAATGGCCCAGGCGACGGGATAGCCCAGTAACAGGCAGACGGCGGTGCAGGCGAACGCCACCAGGACGGTGCGGCGCAGAATCGCGAGGTAGAGCGGATCGAAGAAGCGGCGATAGTGCTCCAGGGTGAATCCCGCTTCGACCCCGCCATAGACCCCGCGGGGCATCAGGCTGTACCCCGCGAGCAGCAGCAGCGGCACCAGGAAGAACAGCAGCAGCCAGATGCCGGCCGGCGCCACCAGCGCCCACGCCTGCCGCGCCGGCCGGCGGCCGAGCGCGGCGAAGAGCCTTCGCCGGAGGGGAACCGTCACTCCGCCTCCAGCACCTGGCAGTCCTCCGGCAGCCAGCCGACCGCGACCCGGTCTCCCGGCCGCCACGCGAGCGGCTTGATCAGCTGGCCTTCGTTGCGGAGCGCCACGGTCATCGACTCGGAGTCGCCGGTCTCCACCAGCACGTGAATGGTCTCGCCCCGGTAGATCACTTCGCGCACCACGCCGGCAATCGCGTTCTCCTCCGGCGGTACCCGGTCCGGCAGAAAGAGGTCCATCCATTCGGGCCGGATGGCGACCCGGACCTCGCGACCCTCCGGAACGTCATCGGGGGCGCGAATCCGGAAGGAGGATCCGTCGGTCCGGCGAATCAGCGCCATGCCGCCCTCCCGGCCCGCCAGGATTCCGCCGGCGAAGTTGGATTCACCGATGAACCCGGCCACGAACGCGGTTCGCGGATCCTCGTAGATCTCCGCCGGCGTACCAACCTGGGCCACCCGGGCGTGATCCATCACCGCGATCCGGTCCGACATGGTGAGGGCCTCGTCCTGGTCGTGGGTGACGTAGACGAACGTGATTCCCAGCCGCCGGTTCAGCGCCTTGAGCTCGAGCTGCATCTGCTTGCGGAGCTTGAGATCGATCGCACCCAGCGGCTCGTCGAGCAGGAGAATCGAGGGCTCGAGCACCAGGGCCCGGGCCAGGGCGACCCGCTGGCGCTGCCCGCCGGACAGCTGCGACGGCATCCGGCCGGCGAACGTCCCGGGCTCGAGCCGCACCAGCTCCAGCGCGCGCCGCACCCGGCCCGGGATCGCCGATCGGGGAACCCGCTGCTGCTCCAGGCCGAAGGCGACGTTCCGCTCCACCGACAGGTGGGGAAACAGCGCGTAGTTCTGGAACACCATCGACAGGCGCCGGTCGTAGGGCCGCCGCGCGGTCACGTCCTCACCGTGGATCAGAATGCGGCCACCCGGATCCGGCACTTCCAGTCCGGCCAGCAGCCGGAGCGTGGTCGTCTTGCCACAACCGGACGGGCCGAGGATGGAGAAGAGCTCCCCCGGCGCGATCGACAGCGACAGGCGGTCGACGGCCGGGGTGGCGCCGTAGGTCTTGGAGACTTGCTGGAACTCGACGGCAGGAACGGAAGCGTCGGGCACGCAGGATTCTACACCGCCCGGCCCGGCGGCGTATACTTTGTTCTCCTCCCTCGTCCGGGCCCGCCAATGCTGCGTCGCGAGCTGCTCTCCATCCTCGGCCAGGCCGCCGCCGTTTCGGTGCTGGCTCCGCTTGCTCCCGAGGAGCGACTGGGATGGGGCCGCCGGCTGCATGCCTCGCTGGTCGAACATCCGGGCATGGTTGCACTCGATCGCGCCCGGTCTGCCCTGGTGGCCGAACTGGCCGATCTGATTCTCCCCCGCACCGACACGCCGGGGGCCAACGACGTGCGCGTGGTCGAGTTCATCGATCGGATCCTCGCATTCTGGGACACGGCCGAGGAGCGGGACCGCTTCCTCGCCGGGCTCGATGCGATTCAGGCCCGGGCCGGCTCCGGCGGCCTGGTGGCGCTGTCGCCAGAGCAGCAGACCACGTTGCTCAGCGCGCTCGATAACGCGGAGAACCCGGCCGGCGGCAGTGCCGAGGAAGCCTGGGCCCGCCTCAAGAGCATGGTGGTGTACGGCTACTTCACCTCCAAGGAGGTGCAGCAGACCGTGCTCAAGACCGTAATCCTGCCGGGCCGATACGACGGCTGCGTTCCGGCGGGAGGCTGACATGGCGCGGCCGAACGAGTTTGATGCCATCGTCGTCGGTTCGGGCATGACCGGAGGTTGGGCTGCCAAGGAGCTGTCCCAGGCCGGGCTCCGCACCCTGGTGCTGGAGGCCGGACGTCCGATTGAGCCGGCCCGGGATTATGTCGAGCACGTACAACCATGGGAGATGTGGTACCGGGGCTGGGGGGACCGGCGGACCCTGGAGCGGACCCAGCCGGTGCAGCGAAAGTGTTATGCGTGCGACGAATGGTCCTCCAAGTTCTTCGTCAGCGATCTCGAGAATCCCTATGTGAACGATCCGGGCACCAGCTTCGACTGGATCCGCGGCCGGCAGGTGGGCGGCCGCTCGATCATGTGGGGCCGGCAGGTCTACCGCTGGAGCGACCTCGACTTCGAAGCCAACGCCCGGGACGGCATCGCCGTCGACTGGCCCATCCGCTACCGGGAGCTGGCGCCATGGTACGACCGGGTGGAGCGATTCATCGGCATCAGCGGCCAGCCGGAAGGCCTGTCCCAGCTGCCCGACGGCCGGTTTCTCCCCCCCATGCAGATGAATTGCGCGGAGCGCGACGTCGCGGCGGCCATGGAGCGGACCTGGGGCCGCGACCGGGTGATGACCATCGGGCGTTGCGCCATCCTCACCCGGGACCACAACGGTCGGGCGGCCTGCCACTACTGCGGCACCTGCGAGCGGGGCTGCATCACCCATTCGTATTTCAGCAGCATCGCCAGCACCCTGCCGGCCGCCGCGGCCACCGGCCGGATGACGCTCCGGCCGCACAGCGTGGTCCACAGCATCATATACGACGCGTCGCGCCGGCGTGCGGCCGGGGTGCGGGTGATCGATGCGGTGACCCTGGAGGCGCTGGAGTTCCGGGCCCGCATCGTGTTTCTCTGCGCCTCGGCGCTGGAGTCGGCCCGGATCCTTCTCCATTCGCCGACCCCGCAGGATCCCGGTGGCCTGGGCAGCTCGAGCGGCGAGCTGGGTCACAACCTGATGGATCATATCTTCCTGGCCGGCGCCACCGCCACCATCCCGGGACACGAGGGCGAACGCACCTACGGCGAGCGGCCGAACGGGATTTACGTGGCGCGGTTCCGGAACGTGAAGGACCGGCATCCCGATTTCCTGCGCGGGTACGGATGCCAGGGCGGCGCGTCCCGGGCCGGCTGGGGCCGGTCGCTCAAGGGCTTCGGCTCCGATTTCAAGCGCGCCCTGATCGAGGAACAGGGCCCCTGGAGCTTCTGGCTTGGTGGCTGGGGCGAATGCCTGCCGCGGCACGACAACTCCGTGGCGCTCGATCCTGACGTGAAAGACAAGTGGGGAATTCCGGCGCTCCGGGTCCACTGCACCTGGGGACCGAACGAGCTGGCGATGGTGGAAGACATGCAGGTGGCCTGCGCCGAGATCCTGGAGGCCGCGGGCGGGACCGACATCCGGACCTTCAACAGCCACGCGACACCCGGCCTCTGCATTCACGAGATGGGCACCGCGCGGATGGGGCGTGACCGCCGCACGTCCGTGCTGAACCGGTGGAACCAAGTCTGGGACGCGCCTAACGTGTTCGTCACCGACGGCGCCTGCATGGCCAGCTCGGCCTGCCAGAATCCCAGTATCACGTACATGGCGTTGACGGCCAGGGCGGCAGCCCGGGCCGTGGAGCTGCTCCAGCGGCGGGAGTTGTAGCATGGACCGGCGGACCGCGGTCAGCACGCTGGCCGGAATCCTCCTGACGGGACCATGATTTCGAGTTCGTCCCGATCGGCGGGGTGGTTCCGTTCGGGGTCCTGGTGGAGGAAACCGATCCCTCGCTGGTGTGGTTCGAGATGGACCTCTACTGGTGCTCCAGGGCGGGACAGCATCCCGAGGAGTGGTTCAGACGCTCGCCCGGGCGGTACCGCATGGTCCACGTGAAGGACATGGACGGCACGCCAGAGAAGGGCATGGCCAATCCGGGCAAGGGGATCCTGGACTTCCCCGCCCTGCTGAAGGCGGCCGGGGACGCCGGAGTACAGCACTGGTTCGTGGAACACGACACCCCGGCGAGTCCGATGGGGACGGCGCGGGCGGGGTATGAGTACTTGCGGCGGGTTGCGGCAGGCGACTGAGGACGTCGAGAACGTCGAAGACGTCGAGAACGTCGAAGCCGTCGAAAGACGTCGAAGCGAGTTGAAGACAGCGGAGGGGGTGCCCATGGATCGACGGCAGGCAATCACGGCCATGGTTGCTGCGGGAGCGGTGGCCAGCCATCCACCGAAAGCCACCGCCAGTCCGCCTGCCCGCCCGCCCGCCCGGCCGGCTGCCCGGCCGGCTGCCCGTCTCAAGCAGTCCGTCTGCCGCTGGCCGTACGACAGGATCCCGCTGGAGGAGCTCTGCCGCGCCGCGAAGGATATCGGACTGCAATCGGTCGAGTTGTTAGGCCCGGACGAGTGGCCGGTAGCGATCCGGCACGGGCTCACCTGCGCCATGGCGACCGGCCCCACCACCATTCCCGTCGGCCTCAACCGTCCCGACCAGCACGACCGGATCCTGGCCGAATCGGAA
>DASTEX010000532.1:0-9013 GCA_035709185.1 Gemmatimonadales bacterium | reverse complement strand
CGGCAGCAGGTGCAGGTTCGCCAGGATGGACTCGCCCAGCCAGATGTGGGTCCCGGGAGTCCAGGCCCACGCCGCATCGGGCAGGAGGAAGCAGCCGATAAAAAAGACGGCGAGAACGGCGAGCACCGTCATCGACCGTCTTCGACCGTCAGCCGCTTGCCTGCCCCTGCCGCTCATCGTCGGGCGACTGCCCTCCGGGACCGCCGCCCACCGACCAGCCGCCGCAGCCGCCCCATGACGCCGAAGCCGCGGCGGAGGCTGCGGAGCCGGGATGCCACATCGAGCGCGGTGTCCTCGATCTCTTCCTGCATTACCTCGGCCAGGGCGTCGAGATCGGAGAGCCGCTGCTTGACCCGGTGGACCCCCCGTTCGACATCATGCCGGATCCGCTGGCTGGTCCGGACCACGTCGCCGACTTCCTGCTCCACCTTGCCGGCGAGGCCGCTGCCCTTTTCAGCCAGTTCCTTGACGCTCCGGATGGCCGGGGCCAGTTCCTCCCGCAGCTCGCCGACTTCCTTCCGGATCCCCTGCAGCAGATCCAGCGCGTTCTTCGCTATCAGCACCAGGCCCACGGCGATCGCAATGTAGGAGAGCGCGATCAGCACCAGGGAAATGGCCGCGGTGGGACCAACCCACCCGGGCATGGCCCCGGCCTGCGCCAGCAGGAGAGGCGGGATCATGGCGTGAAGAATAACGTCGAAGGGTTCATCCCGCTTGACTCCAACCCGGCCCGGCCGCGAGGTTTGCGCCCATGGCGGAACAATTCCTGGTCCGCGGCGGCAAGCCCCTCTCGGGGACGATCCGGCCGGCGGGCAACAAGAACGCGGCGCTGCCGATCCTGGCCGCCACGCTGCTGGCCGATGGTCCGGTGGACCTGACCAACATTCCCCGGATTCGCGACGTCGAGGCCATGGTCGAGCTGCTCTCGCACCTGGGTGCATCAGTGGAGTGGCGGGGCCAGAACCACGTCCGCATCGATGCCCGCGGCGCCCAGTCCCGTCCGCTCGATCCCGCCCTGTGTGCCCGGATTCGGGCGTCGATCCTGCTCGCCGGTCCCATGCTCGCCCGCTTTGGCAAGGTTCAACTGCCACCGCCCGGAGGAGACGTCATCGGCCGCCGCCGTATCGACACCCACGTGCTGGCCCTGGAACAGCTGGGCGCCCGGGTGGAGGTGGGTGACCGCTACGAGATCGAGGCCCGGACGCTCACCGGGTGCGACATCTTCCTCGACGAACCCAGCGTCACCGGCACCGAGAACGCCCTCATGGCCGCCGTGATGGCCCGGGGCCGCACCGTGCTCCGCAATGCCGCCAGTGAGCCGCACGTGCAGGACCTGGCCCGGGCCCTCGTCGCCATGGGCGCCGAGATCGACGGCATCGGCAGCAACACCTACGTGATTCACGGCGGGCGGCCGCTCCGGTCGGCCTCGTACGAGATCGGGCCCGATCACATCGAGATCGGCAGCTTCATCGGACTGGCCGCGGTGACCAATGGAGCCGTCACGATCGAGGGCGTCCGGGGCGAGGAGCTGCGATCGATTCTGATGGGGTTCGACCGCCTGGGCGTACGGCCGCGGCTGGAAGGGAACCTGCTCCACGTCGACAAGGACCAGGAGCGCCGGATCCGCCCTGACCTGGGCGAGCACATTCCCAAACTCGAAGACGGACCCTGGCCGGCCTTCCCGGCCGACGTCATGTCCATCGCGCTGGTCACCGCCACCCAATGCTCCGGCCTGGTGCTCATCTTCGAGAAGATGTTCGAGTCCCGGCTGTTCTTCGTAGACAAGCTGATCGGCATGGGGGCCCGGATCGTTCTGTGCGATCCCCACCGGGCCGTCATCGCCGGCCCGGCGCCGCTCCGGGGCGGGACGGTGGAGTCACCCGACATCCGGGCCGGCATGGCAATCCTGCTCGCGGCGCTCGCCGCGGAGGGGCAGAGCACCATCAACAACATCGGCCAGATCGACCGGGGCTACGAACGGATCGATGAGCGGCTGCGGGCCCTCGGCGCCGACATCACCCGGCAGGGGCGATGACCGGACGCCCGGCTGCCGATCCCCGGGCCGCGCCAGGTGCCCTGGTCACCGAAATGGCTGCTCCCGGTCCGCTGCCGCGGTACGAGGTACCCGGCTGGCGCGATCAGTACGGGGTCCTGGCGGGAATTACCGGACGCGGCAGCGGCGAGCCCTTCGATCTCGGGCTCTGGACCGATCAGCCGGTGCGGGCCGTCATGGAACGCTGGCTGATCCTCCGGCGGGCCGAACCGGGGTTTCACTGCGCCGTGCTGGCCAACCAGGTGCACGAGACCGACATCGCCTGGCATCGGGATGGGTATGGCTGGGTCATGCTCGACCGGTTCGACGGCCACGCCACCGCCCGTCCCGGCGTCCTCCTCACCGTCACGGTGGCGGACTGTGTGCCGCTGTACCTGGTCGATCCCGAAGCGCGGGTGGTGGCGCTGCTCCACGCGGGATGGCGCGGCACCGCGGGCGGTATCCTGGCCCGCGGGGTGGAGCAGGCGATCGCCCACGGGGCCCGGGTCGACCGGCTGCTGCTGCATTGCGGCGTGGGGATTTGCGGCGACTGTTATGAAGTGGGCGCCGAGGTCATGGCCGGCTGTGGAGTGCCGGCGGAGGGGCCGGGCCCGTTCCAGCTCGATCTGCGGCAGGTCCTGTCCACCCAGGCCGGCGCGTTAGGCCTCCGCCAGGTTTCCCGCTCCTCCTGGTGCTCGGCCCATCATCAGAAAGAGTTCTTCAGCCACCGGCGTTCCGGCGGGCGGGACGGCCGGATGGTTGCTTACCTGGGTATCCTGCCCTAAGCTTGAAATGATGCCCAAATCGCTTGCTGCACTGCTGCTGATCGCCTGCGCCGCCTGCTGGGGACTCTCCGACCAGGATGACACCGCGGCCCCGGTCGTGGTCATCACTTCACCCGCCGGAGATCAGGTCAGCGGAACCGTGAGCTTTGCGGCCACCGTGGTCGACGACAGCGGGGTGGACAAGGTGGAATTCTGGGTCGGACAGACGCTCCTGTTTGAAGACCCGGTCTCCCCCTTCGAGGTGCAGTGGAATACCGTGAATACGCCCGACGGCCCGATCAACATCCGGGTGGTGGGGACGGACATCGCCGGCAACACCCGATCGGTGAGCAAGTCCGTGACCGTAAGTAACGCCCCCGAATAGACCTACTGGTTGACGCCCCGGGCCCAACGGGGTAGACTTGAGGGCCTTTGGGGAACGTGGTGGGCTCGCCGACGGATGTGGGGTGTTCCCCCACATTTTTTTTGGACCCCCTCGATGACGTCGCCCCCGGATATCTCGCACCTGCTTCGTCAGGAGGTAGCCCGGCTGGGCTTCGAGCTCGTGGATCTGCGCCTCGGCGGCCCCCCGCACCGGCGCAGCGTTCGCGTTCGTATCGACCGGCCTGCCAGCCGGCCGGGCACGGGCGTCACCTCCGATGATTGCGTGGTGGTCGCCCGGGCGCTGCAGGCCTGGTTCCCGACGGCGGCGCCGCAGGAAACCGTGGAGTCCCTGGAGGTCTCTTCGCCCGGGATCGAGCGGCCCATCCGCTGGCCGGAACACTGGCGGCGGTACGTCGGCTCGCGGGTCCGGATCCGGGCCGCGGGAGTGAGCGGCCGGCCGGTCGCCACCATACAGGAAGTGCCCGACGAGGCCCACGTCACCCTCGATATCGAGCGGCTGGGCGCCCGGACGCTGGCACTGGACGACATCAAGGAAGCGACGCTCGTGGTGGACTGGCCACCGGGGCGGTAACGCAGGAGAGTGGAATGGCAGGATCGACGGAAATGCTCGCGGCCTTCCGTGAGCTGACCAACGCCAAGCAGCTGGACCGCAACGAGCTCAAGGCGCTGCTCGAGGACGGCATTCACGCCGCGCTCGCGCGCAAGTTCGGTCCCAACGTCAAGTTCGAAATCTCGGTCGATGAGCTGCGGGGCGGCATCCGGGTGATCCGGCTGCGCCAGGTGGTCGAGGCCGTGGAAGACTCGAGCTGGCAGATCAGCGTGGACGACGCCCGGGACGTCGATCCCGAATTCCAGCCCGGCGACATGCTGGAAGAGGAAGTGCCCTTCGAGGAATTCGGCCGGCTGGCCGTGCAGGCCGCCAAACAGCGCATCATCCAGCGGGTCCGGGAAGGCGAGCGCAACAAGATCCGGGAGGAATTCGGCGGCAAGGTAGGCGAGCTGCTCTCGGGCGAGATCCAGCAGATCGAGCGGGGCAAGCTGGTCCTGATCCTCAACCGCTTCCGCGAGGCGGAGGCCATCATTCCCTACCGGGAGCAGAATCACCGGGAGCACTTCCACCAGGGCGACACCATCCGCGCGGTGCTCAAGCGGCTGGAGGAGACGCCCAAGGGACCGCGGCTGATTCTCTCGCGGGCCGACCCGCTGTTCGTGGCCGCTCTCTTCAAACTGGAAGTCCCCGAGATCGCGCAGCAGATCGTCGAGATCAAGGCGATCGCCCGGGAAGTCGGGAGCCGCACCAAGGTGGCGGTGATTTCCCGCGACGACGCCATCGATCCGGTCGGCGCCTGCGTCGGCCTCAAGGGCTCGCGGGTGCAGGCGGTGGTGAACGAGCTCAACGGCGAGCGGATCGACATCGTGCCCTGGTCGCCCGATCCCGAGCGGTTCGCCCGGCTGGCGCTGGCGCCAGCCCGGGTGGCGCGGGTCTTCTCCGATCCGGAGAGCAAGACCATCCAGGCCGTGGTCGACGAAGATCAGCTGTCCCTCGCCATCGGCCGCAACGGCCAGAATGTCCGGCTGGCGTCGGAGCTCACCGGCTGGAAGATCGACCTGTATTCCAGCCGGGAATGGCTGGAGCGGGGCGGGGAAGGCCCGCTCTTCGCGCCCATTCCCACCGAGGAAGACGTGGTCAGTCAGGTTCCGCTGGCGGAGATGCAGGGCATTGCACCCGACCTGCTCAAGGTGCTGAACGAGGCGGGTTACAACCTGCTCACCGACGTGCTCGATCTGGAGCGGGACGACATGCTCAAGATCACCGGCATGACCGAGAGCCTGGCCGACCAGCTGCTGGTGTTCCTCTCCGAGCTGGAGGGTGAGAGCGCGGGTGAGGCGGAGGGCGGCAGCGCGGGATGACCGACCTGCTCGGGCTGCTGGGCCTGGGACTCAAGGCCGGCAACCTGATCGTGGGAGTTGACGGGGTGCGGGCGGGCCTGCAGCGCGGACGACTCGTGCTGGTGGTTCTGGCGGGAGATGCCAGTCCCCGCGCAAAGGAACGGATCGTCCGGCTGGCGCAGGGGAGAGGCGTCTCCTGCCTCACCGGACCGCCCGCCGCCGCACTGGGTGATCGGCTGGGGCGCCCGCCGGTGATGGCGGTGGGAGTGCGGGACCAGGCGCTGGCGCGGGGTCTACTGCGTGCCGCTGCCGGGGCGAACGGCGTGACGGAGGTTTGAGTGGTCAAGACGAAAGTACAGGATCTCGCTGAAGAATTCGGGGTTGCCCCCGACCAGCTGCTGACGCTCCTCCGGGACATGGGCGTCACGGCGCGCAGCGCATCCGCCACCCTGGAGGACAGCCAGGTCTCCGCGGTGCGGGTCCGCTGGGAGCGGGAGAAGCGGCGCCAGGCCGAGCCGGCCGCGGCCAAGAAACCGGCCCGCCGGAAGGCCGCCGCCAAGGCCGCCGAGCCTCCACCGCCGGCGGAAGAGCAGGCCAAACCGGTTCGCCGCCGCCGCACCGCGGCCGAGGTTGCCGAGGCCCAGGCCGAAGCCGATGCCGCCGCCCGCCTGGCCGCCGAGGAGACCCTCTCGCTCGAGCGGGAGAAGCCGTCGACGCCGTTCGAGGCGCTGGAACCGACCAACCAGCCGATGCCGACGCTGGAAGAGCGGGCGCGCGCGCTGTTCAAGGACCTGCCGCCGCTTCCGGCCGAGCCCGAAGCCGAGGCCCCGGCCGCCGAACCGGCCGAAGCCGCCGAGCCGGCCCGCGCCGCTTCACCGCCTCCGCCCAGTGAGACCGCCGCGCCGGCCCCCCCGCCGCTGGCCCCGCCGGCCCGGAAGCCTTTCATCCCGCCCCGGGTCCAGCGCCCGCCCCAGCCATCCGGTCCCAAGCCGGTCTTCTCCAGCTCCTCTCCGGGACAGGGTCGCACCCAGGGGAGCCGTCCCTCCGGTCCCGGCGGGCAGGGGCGGCCGGGAGGACCGGGAGGCCGCGGTCCGGGTGGGCCCGGAGCGCGCCCCGGAGTCGGGCCGCCGCGCCCCGGCACGGGGGCTCCGGTCCAGCGGACCTTCGGGCCCGATGCCCAGAAGGCCGGCAGTCGCAAGAAGGGCAAGAAGGGTCGGGGCCGTCCCGACGTGGACCAGGAAGCCGTGCGGGAGAACGTGCTCAAGACCCTGGCCGGCATGCGCGGCACCAGCCGCAAGCGGCGCAGCGACGAGCCGTCCTATCGGGATCTGATCGCCGGCCGGATGGCCGAGGAAGCCGAAAAGGAAAAGACCCGCATCCGGGTGAACGAGTTCATCTCGGTCTCGGAGCTGGCGGAAATCATGAAGGTGCCGGCCACTCAGATCGTTCAGTTCGCGTTCAAGGAGCTGGGCCTGATGGTGACCGTGAATCAGCGGCTCGACTTCGACCAGATCGAGCTGATCGCATCGGCCTTCGGGTTCGAGGCGGTCCGCGAGAGCGAATACATGGCGGAGGCCGAAGAGCCCACCGTCGTGGTGGAAGATGCCGCGACGCTCCAGCCCCGGCCGCCGGTGGTGACCATCATGGGTCACGTGGACCACGGCAAGACCTCGCTGCTCGACCACATCCGCAAGGCCAACGTGGTGGCGGGCGAAGCCGGCGGCATTACCCAGCACATCGGCGCCTACCACGTCACCCGGCCCGACGGCCGGAACATCACCTTCCTCGATACGCCGGGTCACGAAGCGTTCACCGCCATGCGGGCCCGCGGCGCCCAGGTCACCGACATCGTGGTGCTGGTGGTGGCGGCCGACGACCAGGTCATGCCGCAGACCATCGAGGCGATCAGTCACGCCCGGAACGCCGGCGTGCCGCTCATCGTGGCCATCAACAAGATCGACCTGCCCAGCGCCAACGTGGCGAAGGTCAAGCAGGACCTGCTGTCGCAGAACGTGGTGCTGGAGGAGTTCGGCGGCCAGGTGCTGCACGCGCCGATCTCGGCCAAGAAGGGGACCGGCATCGATCAGCTGCTGGAGCAGATCCTGCTCCAGGCCGAAATCCTCGATCTCAAGGCCAACCCCGACGCCACGGTGCATGGCACCGTGCTCGAGGCCACCCTCGATCCCGGCAAGGGACCGCTGGCGACCATCCTGGTGCAGAAGGGCACCCTCCACGTGGGCGACTACTTCATCTGCGGCCGCTACTCGGGCCGGGTCCGGGCCCTGTTCGACGAGCGGGGCAAGACCGTGAAGGAGGCCGGTCCCTCGATTCCGGTGCAGGTGCTGGGCTTCGAAGGGGTGCCCGCCGCGGGCGACACCTTCCTGGTGGTGGCCGATGCCCTCGCCGCGCGCGAGATCGCGCAGAAGCGGCAGCGGCTCGACCGCGAGGCCCAGAACCGGCGGAGCCAGCGGGGCGGAACCCTGGAAGACATCTCCCGTGCGCTCAAGGCGGGCGAGGTCTCCAACCTCCCGCTCATCATCAAGGCCGACCAGGGCGGGCCGGCGGAAGCGCTGGCCGACGCCCTGGCCCAGCTCTCGACCGGGGAAGTGCGGGTCGACGTGATCCATCGGGGCGTAGGCGCCATCACCGAAAGCGACGTGATGTTCGCCAAGGCCTCGGGCGCCATCATCCTGGGCTTCCACGTCCGGCCCGACGCCAACGCGCGCGCCGCGGCCGAGCGGGAAGGGGTGGACGTGCGGACCTACCGCGTCATCTACGAGGCGGTGGAGGACGTGCGCAACGCGCTCGAGGGCCTGCTCAAGCCGGAAGAGAAGGAAGTGGTGCTGGGCGAGGCCGAGGTGCTGCAGACCTTCAAGATCAGCAAGGTCGGCACCATCGCCGGCTGCATGGTTCGCCACGGCATCATCTCCCGGACCAGCAAGGTGCGGGTGGTGCGCGACGGCACCGCGGTGTACACCGGGGGGCTGTCGAGCCTCAAGCGCTTCAAGGACGACGTGAAGGAAGTCCGCGAAGGGCTCGAGTGCGGCATCGGCATCGAGAACTACAACGATCTGAAGGTGGGCGACCGGATCGAGTCCTTCCGGGTCGAGGCCGTGAAGCGGACCCTCGAATCGTCGTCCGCCGGAGCGTGAGGAGCCGGTGGCAAAGCGGACCTCTCACCGGCCCGAGCAGGTAGCGGAGACGGTGCGGCAGGTGGTGGCTGATGCGCTCACCCGCGAGGTGCGGGATCCCCGGGTGAGCCGGGTCACCATAACGGGAGTCAGCGTCACCGCCGATCTCTCCCGGGCCGAGGTGCGGGTCATCGTGGGTGAGGGCACCGAGCCGGAACGCGCCCTGGAGGGGCTGCGGAGCGCGGCCGGATTTCTTCGCTCCCGGGTGGCGAAGGCTCTGACCACCCGGGTGGTCCCCGAGCTGGTGTTCGAGCTCGACCGGGGGCTGGAGCACGCGCGGCGGATCGATACCCTGCTGGCGTCGCTGCGGCGTCCGGGAGGCGACCAGGCCTGATCGGCGGACTGCTGATCGACAAACCGGCCGGTCCCACGTCCCACGACGTGGTGGACCGGGTCCGGCGGGCGCTGGGGCTGCGCGCGGTGGGCCACGCCGGCACGCTCGATCCCTTCGCCACCGGACTGCTGATCGTGCTGGTGGGCCGGGCGACGCGGCTGGCTCGCTTCGTGGAGCGGCGGCCCAAGGGCTACCGGGCGGAGGCGGTGTTAGGCATCGCCACCGACACCGATGACGGGACCGGCGCGGTGATCGAGTCCCGCGCGGCTCGGTCCTGGCCCGATGAGCCGACGGTGCGGGCGGCGCTGGAGTCCTTTCGCGGCATCCGGCCCCAGCGGCCGCCGGCCTACTCCGCCCGCCGGGTCGAGGGGCAGCGGGGATACCGGCAGGCGCGGGC
>DASTEX010000531.1:0-2670 GCA_035709185.1 Gemmatimonadales bacterium | reverse complement strand
CGGAGCAGATCGGGCTCGTTCGCGGCGTAGACATGGGGCACCCCCCAGCGGTCCCACAGAATTTCGGGACTCCGCTCACAGCCCGCCGCCAGCAGGCAGGCGACGACGAACGCCCGCCTCACCGCGGGTTCTCCCGCTGATGCACCAGCTCGCCATTCACGTAGACCCGCTCCACCCAGGTGCGAACACTGAGGGGTGGTCCATCGAGGACCACCACGTCCGCGTCCTTCCCCGGAGCCAGCGAGCCGACCCGGTTGGCCACACCCAGGATCTCGGCCGGATTGATCGTCACCGCGCGAAGGATATCGCGCTCGCTCATGCCGTACCCGGCCGCAACCGCGCCGTCGAGCAGCAGCCACTTCCCGGTGCCGGCCGGGGCCAGGGTCCCGAACGCGCGGGAGAAGGACGCGAGCGCCACCCTTACTCCCGCCGCGGCCAGCTGCCCCGGGGCCCGTTCATCAACCGGCGGATAGTCGCTCCGGTCGGGAATCTCCTCGTTGCTGACGAACGGATGTGAGACCTGGCCCAGTACCACCGGAATCTTCTTCGCGGCCAGCTGCTCCTTGTGCTGCATGGCCGACGCCGCGCCGTCGAGCACCAGGTCGAAGTTGAATTCTTCGGCCAGTCCCATCGCCACCCGGATATCGCTCGCCCGGTTGGCCTGGATCCGGGCCGGGATCTCCCGGCGGAGCAGCCGGCCCAGCGCCTCCATGCCGAGGTCGCGGGGATGGTTGGGATTCCGCTGCCGGTTGGCGGCGTATTCCTGGGCCTTGATCAGCGCCTGCCGGATCATGGCCGCCTCGGCCATCCGGGTGAACGGATCGCGGTTCTGGGAGCGGGCCGGCCGCTTGGGGGGCTCGCCTAACGTCATGTCGATGGCCGCCGGTTCCCGCACGATCAGGCTGTCCAGCGACACGCCGGCCGTCTTGACCACCGCCCCCTGCCCCCCGATCAGCGCGGCGTCGGCCGGGGCGATGTACATGGTGGTGACACCGCCCGAGAGCGCCTCCTGATTGCGGATCGGACCCGGCTTTCCGCCGCCGAAGGGCGCGAACGGATTGTAGGCCTCGAAGGCGCGCAGCTCGGGCGCCACCGGGTTGCTCGCCTCGTTGAGATCCGACCCCGAGATCCCGATCGACGCCATCGCATCGACCAGACCGGGCATCAGGTACTTCCCGGTCAGGTCCACGATCTCGGCATCGCGCGGGACGCTCACGTCGCGGCCCACGGCGGCGATCTTCCCGCCCGAGAGCACCACGGTGGCGCCCGCGATCCAGTCCCCGGCAGGCGTCAGCACCGAGGCTCCCCGAAGCACCACCGGCCGCTGCTGAGCCCCGGCCGGAGCGCTGGCCACAACGGCGAGCACCAGCAGGCTTCTCTGCATGCGCGTCATTTCTCCTCCCCCGCCCGGTCGTAGATGATCCGGCCGTCACCTACGACCAGATCCACCCGGCTCCTGGGTTCGTACCAGGGCCCGTCGATCACGACCAGGTCGGCATCTTTCCCGACTTCGAGGCTCCCCACCCGGTCTTGCACCCGCGCGATGGCCGCGGGATTGATGGTGATGGCTTTCAGGGCTTCCTCCTCGGGCAATCCATAGCGCATCACCAGGCCGGCGCAGAGCCGGAGCCACTTCTGATTGATGACCGGATGATCGGTATGGAGTGCGATCCGCACGCCGGCCCGCCAGAGCACGGCGGGGCCGCTCATGGCGTCTTCGCTCAAGCCGATGCGCGGGCCCAACGGGAGCACCACCGCGTTCACCTTCCGGCGGGCGATCTCGGGCGCGACCTTGTAGGCGTCGGTCGAGTGGTGCAGCGTGAGGTCGAATCCGAATTCGTCCTTGAGCCGGAGAATGGTCATCACGTCGTGGGCCGAGTGCACGTGGGCCCGGACCCGGTTCTTCCCCGACAGCACATCGGCCATCGCTTCGTAGCCCAAGTCGCGCGCCGGGGGGGCGCCCTGCTTGCCGCCCGAGTCCCACCGCTTCCAGGATGCCGTGTACTCCTGGGTCTTGATCAGGTAGCTCCGCAGGTTGGCGGCGACGCCCATGGTGGTGGTGGGATAGCGGGTCTGGGACTTGGCGCCCATGGCGAACTTCATTCCGCCCCATTCGGTGAGGAGCCGGCGGCCGAGATCGGTCCCGAAGGTCTTGATCACGATGGCCTGCCCGCTCACGTTCTCGCCGCTGCCCGGACCGGTGATCACCGTGGTCACGCCACCCTTCACCGCATCCTTCCAGTCGGGATCATCCAGGTTGAGGGCATCGAGGAAGCGGTGCTGCGGACCAATGACCATGGGCGAGTCGTTCAGGTCGGTCGGGGTGGCGCCCACGTGAGAATGTTCGTCGATCATACCCGGGATGATGGTCTTGCCCGAAACATCCAGCACCCGGGCGCCGGCCGGCACGTTCACCGCCGCGCCGATTGCCGCGATCTTCCCGCCCCGCAGCACGATGGTGCCGCCCGGAATGGGGGCGCCGGCGGCGGTGTGAATGGTGGCCCCGCG
The DNA here is from genome assembly GCA_035709185.1 of Gemmatimonadales bacterium. Classification (GTDB taxonomy): domain Bacteria; phylum Gemmatimonadota; class Gemmatimonadetes; order Gemmatimonadales; family GWC2-71-9; genus SZUA-320. Next base: position 162 of record DASTEX010000531.1, on the reverse strand, counting down.
CAGCACCAGGACGGTGTCCTGGGCTGACATACCGGCGAGGATCAAGGTGGCGAGGATCATCATTATTCACTACCTCTGGTGAAATCAGCGTTCAAGGTGCCGGGTGCGGTTTCGGGTGCCGAGTGCCGAGTGCCGGGTGCCGGGTGCCGTTCCTGGTTCAGG
>DASTEX010000530.1:0-2148 GCA_035709185.1 Gemmatimonadales bacterium | reverse complement strand
GCCTCCGGCCGGTTCCAGACCCGGGACGCGCTGTCGGCGCCGATCGGCCTGGGGTGGGAATACCTCCAGGCCGGCTCGGGGCGGCCCGGGCCCACCGCGATGTACGCCCTGCGCTACGACATGGTGGAGGATGCCACGCTCGCGGCGGCCCAGGCGCGGGAGAAGCTCACCGCCCGCCCGGTGGAGGCGGGACGCTGGGATCTGGTGATCGATCCCACCCAGCTCTTTCTCACCATCCATGAGTCGGTGGGCCACTCCACCGAGCTCGACCGGGTGCTGGGGTACGAAGCCAACAACGCGGGGACCAGCTTCGCCACCCTCGACAAGTGGAAGACCAGGTCCTTCCCGTTCGGCAACAAGCTGGTCAACTTCGTGGCCGACCGGACCCAGCCCGGGTCGCTGGGTGAGGTCGGCTGGGACGACGAGGGCGTCAAGGCCCGGCAGTGGGATCTGGTGAAGGAAGGCCTCCTGGTCGGCTACCAGGCCACCCGGGATCAGGTCCATATCCTGGGCGAGAAGGAAGGCCACGGCTGCTCCTATGCCGACTCCTGGGAATCGGTGCAGTTCCAGCGAATGCCCAACGTCTCGCTCTCTCCGGGCCGGGCGCCGCTGACCCAGGCCGAGCTCATCGCCGGCGTGGACAAGGGCATCCTGTTCTACGGCCGGAGCACCTACTCCATCGATCAGCAGCGCTACAACTTCCAGTTCGGGGGCCAGCTCTGCTTCGAGATCCGGAGCGGGAAGATCACCGGGCTGCTCAACGACGTGGCCTACCAGGCCAACACCCGGGAATTCTGGAACTCGGTGTCGGCGATCTGCGACCAGCGCGACTACCGCCTCAACGGCACTTTTCGCGACGGCAAGGGGCAGCCGGGGCAGATCAGCGCGGTGTCGCACGGCTGCTCGACGACCCGGTTCGACCAGGTGAACGTCATCAATACGGGCCGCAGTCTGGGATAGTGGTCAGAGGTCAGGGATCAGTGGTCAGGGGCTGTTCCCCTGATCTCTGACCCCTGACCACTGACCCCTCTGCACCTCACCATGCCCCTTCGCGAAGCATTCTTCCTCGCTCTCGAGGCGATTCGCACCAGCAAGCTCCGTTCGTTCTTCACCCTGCTCGGGATCATCGTCTCGGTCGGGTTCCTGGTGGCCGTCGTCGCCATCATCCAGGGGATGAATTCCTACGTCCGCGACAACCTCCGCGGCGCGATGATCGGCACCAATTCCTTCCAGGTCCGCCGCTCCCCCATCGCGATGGGCAACCTGGACGACTCCACGGTCCGGGAGATCAACAAGCGGCCGATCATCTCCCAGGAAGACGCCCTGGTGGTGCGCCAGGCGCTGGCCGATGCGGAGGCGGTCTCGCTGCAGTCGGGCTGGCCCACCCCCTTTGCCGACATCTCCTACCGGAACCGCACCGTGGGCAGCGTGCTGATCTTCGGGGTGACGCCGGACTACCAGGTGGTCCAGGACTACAAGATCGCCCACGGCGACCCGCTCACCGACCCCGACGTCGCCGACCGGCGGCTGGTGGCCGTCGTGGGCCCCGAGGTGGCGGACAAGCTGTTCGACGACCCCGCGCTCGCCGTCGGCAAGAAGATCCGGATCGCGGGGGCCGAGATCACCATCAAGGGGGTGACCGCCAAGAAGGGGCGGGTGCTGGGGCAGTCGTTCGACGGCTTCGCGCTGCTGCCGCTCACCACTTTCGAGGCGCTCTACGGACGGCGGCTCACCACCACCGTCTCGGTCAAGATGCCCGACGCCGGCCAGCTGCCCGACGCGATGGCGCGGGCCGAGGAGGCGATGCGGGTGGCCCACCGGCTCCGCCCCGGCGAGCCCAACGACTTTACCCTCGACAAGGCCGACGCGCTGGTGGCGTTCTGGACCTCGCTCACCGGGGTCCTGTTCACCATCATCCCGGCGGTGGTGTGCATCGGAATCGTGGTGGGCGGCATCGTGATCATGAACATCATGCTGATGTCGGTCAACGAGCGGACCCACGAGATCGGGATCCGCAAGTCCCTGGGCGCCCGCCAGCGGGACATCCGGCGCCAGTTCCTGGTGGAAGCGGTGCTGCTCTCGATGCTGGGCGGCCTCTTGGGCATCCTGGGCGGCGCCCTGCTGGCGCTGCTGATCTCGACCATCAGT
>DASTEX010000529.1:0-6862 GCA_035709185.1 Gemmatimonadales bacterium | reverse complement strand
CGGCCACCTCTTGCGGCTGTACCTCATCGACCGAGGTGCCGGCCGGCAGGGTCTGCCCGTCGAGCACCAGCCGGAGGATGCAGGGCGCGGCCACCTTGCCGCCCTGCACCTGCTGGGGGACCAGCCCCCGGGAGCTGATCACCACCTTGCCAGCGCCCCGCTCCATCAACCGGATCCCATGGATGTTGACCAGGGCATCCGAGAGCACCCGCGGATTCCGGCGGGCCAGGTCGTCTGCGGTGAGAAAGACACCGAGCCCGCGCCGCCGCCGCCGCTCGAATCCTTCCAGCCGGAGTTCCGTGGACGTGGGCCGCGACGGATCGGAGACGAGGATGTCGCCCAGGCGCTGGGGATCATCCGAGAGCACGATGCGGGTGTGATAGGACTCGCCCGGCGCCAGCACGATCTCCATCGATACCGGCGGAATGCCGATCACGGCGATCGTCACGTCGTAACGCCCGGGGACCAGCTCGGAGAAGACGAAGCGGCCGTTCCGGTCGGTCTCCATCGCTCGCTCTACCCGGGACAATCGGACCCGGGCCGACGGCACCGGCGTGCTGTCCCGTCGCACGATGGTGCCGCTGAAGCTGCTGGTCTGCTGTCCCTCCGTGGTGGCGAGGGGCAGCCCCGCGAGCAGCAAAGCCAGAACCGGCGGGGCGAACCCCGAACCCGATCGCATCATTCCTCCAGACTTCGGGGAAGCATCCCGCTGGTGCGCATTATATTGCGCGCACCAGAAGCCTGCCGCCTGCGACAAAGTAACGACTAGCGACCAGCGACCAACGACTAGCGACTGAGAAGAATGGACGACAGCCTCTACTTCACTGAACAGCATCACCAGGTCCGCGAGATGGTCCGGGAGTTCGCCCAGACCCACGTGGCGCCGGTGGCGCGCGAATACGACCGGACCCAGGACTTTCCCTGGCCCAACATCCGCATCATGGGCGAGCTCGGCCTGCTCGGAGTGCCGTGGCCCGAGGAGCTCGGCGGCGCGGGGATGGACCAGATCTCCTATTACGTCACCATTCACGAGCTGGCCAAGGTAGACGCCTCGCACGCGCTCACGGTCAGCGCGCACACCAACCTGGGGACGTCGCCCATCGTGGAGTTCGGTACCGAGGAACAAAAGCGCAAGTACGTCCCTCTGCTCGCCAGCGGCAAGGTGATGGGCGGCTTCGGGCTCACCGAGCCGGGCGCCGGGAGTGATGCCGGGGGAACCGCTACCGTGGCGGTGGACCAGGGCGATCACTTCGTCCTGAACGGCTCCAAGTCGCTCATTACCCACGGTGGGGTGGGCGAGATCTTCTCGGTCACCGCGCGTACTACCCCCGGTAACGAGACCAGGGGCATCACCAGTTTCATCCTCACCAAGGACACCACCGACCTGGCCAAGTGCCGGGAGGTGGGCGTGGGCCACGCGGAAGACCTCCCGAGGACCCGCGGCTTCCGGGCCGGCAAGAAGGAAGACAAGATGGGCTGGCGGGCCAGTGACACCCGCGAGCTGATCTTCGAGGATGCCATCGTTCCCCGGGAAAACGTGCTGGGGGTACCGGGCGACGGCTTCGTGAACTTCCTCAAGACCCTCGACGCCGGCCGGATCGGAATCGCCGCGCTCTCGCTGGGAATTGCGGAAGGCGCCTACGAAGAGGCCCGGAAGTACGCCGGGGCCCGGAAGCAGTTCGGCCGCTACATCGCCGCGTTCCAGGGGGTCGCCTTCGCCCTGGCCGACATGGCAATGGAGATCGAGGCCGGAACCCACCTGCTGTACACCGCGGCCCGGCTCAAGCAGGCCGGGCGGCCGTTCAAGAAGGAAGCCGCCATGGCCAAGCTCTTCTGCTCCGAGCTGGCGATGCGGACCACCACCAAGGCGGTCCAGATCTTCGGCGGCTACGGCTACACCGCCGAATACCCGGTCGAGCGCATGATGCGGGACGCCAAGGTGTGCGAGATCGGTGAGGGCACCAGTGAGATCCAGCGCATCGTCATCGCGCGGGAAATCCTGGCCGGACTGGTCGATACCCGTCAGGTAGCCTCCGCTTAAAGGGGAAAGCCGCCGGACGTCTTGCTCTAAATTACGGCAGGACATAGCTTTGGACCCATGCAGGCTGGCTTGCATGCGGTTTGGTTGGTGTTTGGACGCCTCCTTGAGGCGCTAGCATCCTCCCGCCCGTTCCTTAACGACCTCGTCGGCAGAGGATCCGCCCGTCGCCCGTGGGACCGCACCGGTCGCGTGGACCGGAGGCCCCGCGTGGGACTGGTTTGCGGAACGCCGCTCGGGATCGTCTGGCCGGGCTCGGCCCTGGTGGCCCAGTACGGGGGGTGCGCTTCGGAGCGTCCTGGCGAAACAGCTATTGGAGAATTCGAGTTTGAAGCGCGAAATCCTGATCAACGGGGGCCCGCGCGAGACCCGGGTGGCTATCCTCGAGGACGACCGCCTGGTCGAGCTGCTGGTCGACCGCCCCGATCATCGCCGCATCGTCGGCGACATCTATCTCGGTCGCGTAGAAGCCGTCTTACCGGGGATCCAGGCCGCCTTCGTTGATATCGGCCTGGAAAAATCCGCGTTCCTCCATGCCTCCGACCTCCTCGAACCCGATGAGGACGAGGAGCCGGACGAGGATCTCGCGGAGGTTCCGGATACCGACGCCCCCGAGGCCGAAACGGCCGAGGGTGGCCGCGGCAACGGCGGATCCAAGGGGAAGAACGGCCGGACCCCCGGCCGGATGCGGGAACCGGCCCGGCGGGCGCTTCCCAACATCGAAGAGATCCTGACCAAGGGGCAGGTCCTCCCGGTCCAGGTCACCAAGGAACCGATCAGCACCAAGGGTTGCCGGGTCACCGCCCAGATCTCACTGGCGGGCCGGTTCCTGGTGTACATGCCCCACGCCTCATCCCGGGTGGGAGTCAGCCGCAAGATCGAAAGCCGGGAGCAGCGGGCCCGTCTGCGGGAAATGGTGTCGCGGCTCCTGCCGGAGGACTCGGGCGGCGTCATCGTCCGCACCGTGGCCGAGGGCGTGACCGAAGAGCATTTCCGGCGGGAGATCCAATCCCTCCTCAACCAGTGGCGGAAGATCAACCGGAAGCAGCAGTTCGTCCGGAAGGCACCGGCGCTGCTCCAGCGCGAAACGACGCTCACCCGGAGCCTGATCCGCGACGTCTTCAGCGACAAGGTCGACAGCCTCTGGGTCGATTCGAAGGACCTGCACCACGAGGTCGAGCAGTATCTCCAGCAGATCGATCCCGAGCTGCTGGGTCGGGTGCACTTCTACCAGGAAGCCACGCCGCTCTTCGACAAGTTCGACGTCGAGAGCGAGATCAAGGCGCTGTTCCGCCCCCGGGTCGACCTTCCCACCGGCGGTTACATCATCATCCAGCCCACCGAAGCGCTGGTGTCGATCGACGTGAACACCGGACGCTATACCGGCAAGCGGGATCCCGAGAAGACCATCCTGCGGACCAACCTGGAAGCGTCGCGCGAGATCGCCCGGCAGCTCCGGCTGCGGGACCTGGGCGGGATCATCGTGGTCGACTTCATCGACATGGAGACGCGGGCCAACCGCGACAAGGTGCTCCAGGAGCTGCGGAACCACCTCGGGCGCGACCGGGCCCGCACCAAGACGCTGGGCGTCTCGGACCTGGGCCTGGTGGAGATGACCCGGCAGCGGATCCGGCCGTCGCTCTGGGCCTCCATGACCGAGGAGTGTCCCACCTGCGGCGGCACCGGGCGGGTCTTCACGCCCGAAGTGGTCGCGCGCCGGCTGGAGCGCTCACTCCGCCGGGTGGCGCACGAGAACCGCGAGCGCCAGCTGGCGGTCCGGCTCCATCCCGAGGTCGCGCTCTATCTGCTGGAGGAGGAGCCCAAGCTGCTGCAGAGCCTGCGGAAGAGCACCGGGCTGGAGCTGGAGCTCCGGGATGACCCGATGATGCATCTGGACGAATTCCGGCTGATGAGCCGGCCGGCGGGGCGGGACGTGACGGAGCTGTACGCCGTCGCGTGAGCGACGGCGGGTCGAAGACGTCGAAGACGGTCGAAGGCAGTCGAAAGCAGCGAAAATGGTCGCGGGCAATAGTGGAGGGGCAGGGGGTAACCGTCTTCGACCGCCTTCGACCATCTTCGACAGCCTTCGACGTAGTTACGACGCGCCCTCAAAACAACACCTCGGCCGGTCTCCCTCCCGGTCGCAGCATTCTCTCACCGGCATTTCCAACAGCTCCGAGAGCAGACTTTCCATCGCGTGGCAGACGGCCGACTGCTCCCGGACCGCTTCGGCCAGCATGCAGCCGATCCCCCGGATCTTCCACCCCCCCTCCAGCGTCTCCACTTCATTGGGGGCACCGAGCTCCATCAATAGTTCGCTGGCGGCTTGAACCCGCCGGGGGGTTTCACCCCGCAGCCGGGGCCACTGGGCCGCCAGCCTCCGCCCGACCCCGGCCATCACTTCCTTGAGTTCCGGTTCCGACAGGCGCTCGCCCAGCTCACCGACCAGCTGCGAGGCAAAGGGCATGTAGGCGCGTGACAGCGCGGCGTCCACCCCAGGCGCGAGCCGGTAGACCACCGAAGGGCGGGTTTCACCGCGCCGGGTTTCATCACCCCGGACCAGACCATCCCGCTGGAGCGCTGCCAGGTGAGGCCGGACCGCGTTGTACGTCAGCCCCAGCATCCGGGCAATCTCCCGCGCCGTCGCGGGAGCCCGGCGGAGAATGTCGATAATTCGGCCGCGGGTCCCGGTGGCTGGGCCAAGCCGGAGTGAGCGATCGGGCATTGTCGCACCTTTCAGGAGCATTGAAATCTAACAATGTTACAGATATGGCACTAATTCATTCGATATCTTATGTTGATGCTCCAGCCGTCTCCGGAGCAGTTCCCATGCGGATCACCCCCGTCTTCCTCATTTCGCTGGCCGCTCTCGCCTGTGACCGGCAACAGCCCACCTCGCCTCCGACAACCGAAGCCACCACGGACCAGGGCCACATCAATCCCGCGCTGATCGCCGCTGGGCGGGAGATCTTCCGGTTCGACACCTTCGGCGATGAGACGTTCTGGACCGACACGCTCCGGCTGCACGAAAAGATCAGTGCCGCGGTCAGCCCGACGGTGGCCCTCCAGGTTGGGCTCAAGGTGGACGTCGATGCGTTGCCGCCCGAGCTTCAGGCCGCGATTGCCGCCGGAGATGTGGATCTGAACGATCCCGCCACCACCGTGGCCCTGCTCAAGCTCGGTGCCGTGCTCGGCGTATCGGGCCAGGTGGATGAGAACGATCAGCTGACCCGCGTGGGCACCACCTGCGCTCTCTGTCACTCGACCGTCGACAACTCATTTGCTCCCGGCATCGGCCACCGGCTCGACGGCTGGCCCAACCGCGATCTCGATGTCGGTGCCATCATCGCGCTCTCCGATGCCCTGACGCCCGAGCAGCGAGCGGTCTATGAGTCCTGGGAGCCGGGGATGTATGACCCGCGCTTCAACATCGACGGCCTGAATCTGCCGGTGGTGCTTCCGCCGGCGTTCGGCCTCCGCCACGTCAAGCGCGAGACGTACACGGCCGATGGGGAGGTGTCGTACTGGAATGCTTACGTCGCCATCACCCAGATGCACGGGCATGGTCACTTCTCCGACCCGCGAATCGGGGTGGAGCGCCACAACCCGCCGGACCTGGTTTCGGCCAAGCTGCCCCCGCTGCGGGCATACCAGCTCAGCATTGAATCTCCTGAGCCGGCTCCAGGAACGTTCGATCCCGAGGCCGCCCGGCGAGGGAAGCAGGTGTTCAATGGGGTGGGCACGTGCGCCCGCTGTCACCTCGGCGGCGCGTTCACCGATGTGAACGCGGGCCGGCTGCACCCACCGGCGGAAGTCGGTCAGGACGGCCGGTACGCCGCGCGAAGCGCCACCAGGCTCTATCGCACCACGCCGCTCCGGGGACTCTGGAATCCTCCCCAGCTGACCGGTCCCTACTTCCACGACGGGAGCGCGGCGACCCTGGATGACGTGGTGGAGCACTATGTCGAGCTGCTGGACCTGGAGCTGACCCCCCGGCAGCGGGCCGATCTGGTGGAATATCTCAAGACCCTGTAGCCGAGGCTTGCACTAACATGGTGCCGTGTTTACGTTTAGCGGCTGCCTTACCGGCAAGCTCGAGACGGTTTCAACAGGGAAGACCATGTACGCGATCTTTCGCGCCCTCGGCAAGCAGTTCAAGGCCGAGAAGGGCAAGACAATCAAGCTGCCGCGGATGGACGCGGAGCCCGGGTCGAAGGTGACCTTCGACGAGGTGCTGCTCACGTCCGACGGCGACAAGGTGAAGGCCGGCGCCCCGCTGGTGAAGGGCGCTTCGGTCGAGGCCGAGGTGGTGGGCGAGACCAAGGGCGAGAAGATCTACGTCTTCAAGTTCAAGCGCCGGAAGAACTATCGCCGGAAGACCGGGCATCGGGCGAAGTTTACCGAGATCAAGATCACCGACGTCAAGATCGGTTGAGGGATTTATGGCTCATAAAAAAGGCGTCGGCTCCAGCCGGAACGGCCGCGACAGCAATCCGCAGTTCCTGGGCATCCGCAAGTTCGGCGGCCAGCAGGTCACCGCGGGCAACATCATCGTCCGCCAGCGGGGCACCAAGTTCCATCCCGGCAAGAACGTGGGGCGGGGCAACGACGACACCCTGTTCGCCCTGATCGACGGGGTGGTCAAGTTCGAGCACAAGGACAAGAAGCGGCAGCAGATCTCGGTGTATCCCATGACCGAAACAGCTGGGTGACCTTCGGGCGGTCGAAGGCGGTCGAAGGCGGTCGAAGGCGATAAACGTCGCAAAGGTGAAACAGGGGGCTGGCGCGAAGCCGGCCCCTTTTGCTTGCGCTCCCCGATTTTTG
>DASTEX010000528.1:0-5152 GCA_035709185.1 Gemmatimonadales bacterium | reverse complement strand
TTCCTGGTGGGCGTCGGGGCGATGTTTGCCGCCGGGTTCCGGGTCTCGTTCCTCGGCAAGGACACCCTCTTCCGCCCACCGCTCGGCTGGATCATGCGCGGGCTGGGCGGGCGCCCGGTAGACCGCTCGTCGCCTCGCGGGGTCGTGGCCGAGACCGTGGCCCAGATCCGGGCGGCCGACAAATTCATGCTGGCCCTGGCACCGGAGGGAACCCGGAAGCGGGTCACGCACTGGAAGACCGGCTTCTGGCGGGTGGCGAAAGAGGCCGGGCTGCCTATTGTGCTCGGCTTCTTCGACTACGGCACCCGGACAGTCGGCTTTGGCCCGACTCTCTGGCCCGGCGAGCTGGCAGCCGATCTGGCCACCATCCAGGCCTTCTATCGGACCAAGACCCCCCGGCATCCCGAGCTCTTCGCCACTCGGGACCTCTGATTATCTTTGGCCTCTGTTTCTGGCGGTCTTCGGGCCGCTTTCGGGCCGTCCACTCAGCATCGGAAACTCAGCATGAAGGCCAGTGACATCCGGCGGGGAACCGTCCTGATCTACCAGGGCAATCCCTACCGCGTGATGGACTTCCAGCATCGCACCCCGGGCAACCTGCGCGCGTTCGTGCAGGTACGGATGCGCAATCTCAACACCGGGACCACGCTCGACACCCGCTTCGCCTCGACCGAGCTGGTGGAGGACGCGCGGCTGGACACCAAAGAACTGCAGGTGATGTACAAGGACGTGAACGGGGTCCACGTGATGGACTCGTCCACCTACGATCAGTACACCCTGGATAACGAAACGGTGGGCGAGCTGGGCGAATGGCTCGAGTCGGGGATGAACTTCATGGCCGAGTGGCTGGGCGGAAAGCCGATCTCGATCCAGCTGCCGAGTGTGGTCGAGCTGGAAGTGGTCGACACGGCGCCGATCATGAAGACCGCCACCAAGACCGCCAGCAGCAAGCCGGCCAAACTCTCCAATGGGGTGTCGGTCCAGGTGCCCGAGTTCATCCAGACCGGGGAGCGGGTGAGGGTGAACCCGAATACCGGGGAGTATCTGGAGCGGGCCAAATAACATTGACAACTGATAATTGACAATTGACAATTGCTTTCGACGACCCCGCCGAAGCAATCGTCAATTGTCAATTGTCAATCGTCAATGAGCAGTGCCCGCCCGTCCACCGCCACCACCCCGCTCTCGGTCGCCAGCAGCGGGTTCACATCCAGCTCCTCGATCTCCGGAAAATCCAGCGCCAGCTGAGCCACCCGGAGCAGCACGTCCTCGATCGCGGTCTGGTTCACCGGCGGGGCGCCCCGCACCCCGTCGAGCAGCCGGACTCCCTGGATGTCGCGGATCATGTCGTGCGCGTCGATCCGCCCGAAGGGCGCGATCCGGAAGGTCACGTCGCGCAGTACTTCCACCAGCACGCCGCCCAGCCCGAACATCACCAGCGGGCCGAAACCGGCATCCCGCTTCATCCCCACGATCAGCTCGCGGCCGCCCTTGAGCATCGGCTGGACCACCGCGCCTTCGACCGCTGCCCCGGGCGCGACCCGTTCGGCCCCGGCATGGATCCGCCGCCAGGCCTCCCGCACGTCGTCCGGCCTCCGCAGATCCACCTGCACCCCGTCGGCCTCGGTTTTGTGGATGATGGAGGGCGCCACGACCTTGAGCACCACCGGAAAGCCGGCCTCGGTGGCGACCGCCACCGCTTCATCCGCTGACCGGACCAGCCGGGCCCGGGCCACGGGAATGCCATAGCACGCCAGCAGGTCCAGCGCGGCGCTCTCGGAGAGACGGGAGCGACCCTCGCGCCGCGCCTGCTCGATGATGCCCTTCGCCGTCTTCCGATCGGCCGGGAAGGTCTCGAACTCGGGAAGCGGTCGCTCCTGCCACTCGCGGTGCCGCACCCGCGCCGCGAGGGCCCGGGCGGCCGATTCGGGGAAGAGGTACGCCGGCACTCCTGCCTCGTGCAGTTCGGCCCGCCCCTGCGGCAGCCCTTGGTGCCCCATCACCACCGCAAAGACCGGCTTGGCCGGGGTCTCCAACGCGGCGGCGGCCATCGCTTCCGCCACCTGCGCCGGCGAGTTAGGCGGGATCGGAACGTAGAGCGCGATGGCGCTGTCGACCTGAGGGTCCTGCAGCAGCGTGCTGAGGGCCGCCCGATAGTTGTCGGGCGATGCGCTGGCGATCATGTCGAGCGGGTTGTGGATCGAGGCCTCCTCGGGGAAGAGGGGGCGCAACCGTTCTACCGTCTCAGGTGCGAACTCCGGGATCTGCAGCCCGACCGGTTCGAGCGCATCGGCCGCGATGATCCCCGGTCCTCCGGCATTGGTCACGATCGCCACCCGGCGGCTCCGGGGAGCAGTCTGGGCCGCGAACCCCATTGCCAGGTCAAAGAGCTCCTCCACCGTTTCGGCCCGGAGCACCCCGGCCTGGGTCAGTAGCGCATCCACCGCCACGTCGCTCGCCGCCAGCGCGCCGGTATGAGAGGACGCCGCCCGCGCCCCTGCAAGCGAACGCCCGGATTTCACCACAATGATCGGTTTCCGCTTGGTGATCCGCGACGCGATCTCCAGGAATCGGCGCGGGTTGCCGAAGTTCTCGACGTACATCAGGATCACCCGGACCGCGGGATCGTCCTCCCAGGCGAGCAGCAGATCGTTGCCGCTCACGTCCGGCTTGTTTCCCACCGAGACGAACTGCGAGAGTCCGATCCCCAGCTCGCGGGCGTAATCCAGCACGCTCATGCCCATTGCGCCCGACTGCGACATGAACGCCATCGGCCCGAACGGCGGCAGGAACGGCGCGAACGTCGCATTCATGCTGACCGCCGGATCGGCGTTCAACACGCCCATGCAGTTGGGCCCGATCATCCGGACGCCGCTCGAGCGCACCAGCTCGGTGAGCTGCCGTTCCCGCTCCAGGCCTTCGCCACCGACCTCCCGGAAGCCGGCCGAGATCACCACCAGCCCGGGCACACCGCGTTCGATGGCTTCGGCGGCCACTCCATACACCAGCTGCTTCGGCACGCTGATGACCGCGACGTCAACCGCAGCGGGAACGTCGGAGATGGTGGGGAACGCGGGTACGGAACAGATGGAGGTGGCACGGGGATTCACCGGATACACCGGGCCGGTGAATCCGCCACGAACCAGGTTGGCGACGATCATGTGGCCGATCGTGCCCGGCTGGCGTGACGCTCCGATCACGGCGATCGATGCCGGCCGGAGCAGCGGCGCCAGCGAACCCGGAGTCACGCCGGGACGTACTCGGGGTACACCGGCTGGTACATGCGTTCCCGTACCCATGATTCCGCATCCTCCGGCAAGAGCGCCTGCGCCAGTCCTTCCGCTACCGCCAGTCGTGCCACCGCCGCCGCGATCCGGCCCGAGATGTCGCGGATGCCGGCCAGCGGCGGCAGCAGCGTGCCCCGGGCCAGGTCGTCGGCTGAGACATACTCGGCCACCGTGCGCGCAGCCTCGTGGAACATGCCGTCCGACACGCGCCGCGCCTTGCTCAGCACCACGCCCAGCCCCAGCCCCGGGAAGATGTAGGCATTGTTGGCCTGCCCCGGCACGAAGGTTCGCCCATCGAGCGTCACCGGCTCGAACGGGCTGCCGCTGGCGAAGAGCGCCCGGCCTCCGGTCCAGCCGTACGCCTGCTCCGCGGTACACTCCGAGCTGGAGGTGGGGTTGGAGAGCGCAAAGACGATGGGGCGCTCATTGATCGCTGCCATGGCCCGGACGATCGGCTCCGAGAACGCTCCGCCCTGGGTGGACAGTCCGATGATGCCCGTGGGCATCAGGGTTTCAACCGCCGTCAGGAAATCGCCGATCGGCGGATGCGGGTGCGCGAAGGGGCGTTTATGGTCGGCCAGATCGGCCCGTTCCGCGGTGACCAGGCCCCGCGAGTCCACCAACCAGATCCGCATCCGGGCCTCCGGCTCGGGAAGGCCCTGCCGCACCATGGCGGAGACGATGAGGGTCGCCACTCCCGCGGCCGAGGCGCCGGCGCCCAGGAACAGCAGCCGCTGGTCCCGCAGCGATTCCTGCTTCACCCGGCAGGCCGAGAGCAGCCCGGTGAGCACCACCGCCGCGGTTCCCTGAACGTCGTCGTTGAAGGAGCAGAGCCGGTCCCGGTAGCGCTCCAGCAGCCGGATGGCGTTGGTCGTCGCGAAGTCTTCCCACTGGAGCAGCACCCCGGGGAAGAGCTCGTCTACCGCACTGATGAACTCCTCCACGAACGCGTCGTATTCGGCCCCCCGGATCCGGGGCTGGCGCAGGCCGGTGTAGAGCGGGTCCTCCCGCAGCGAGGCATTGTTGGTTCCCACGTCCAGCATGATCGGCAGGCACTTGAACGGATGCAGGCCGGCGCAGGCGGTGTAAAGCGAGAGCTTGCCGATCGGGATTCCCATGCCATGGGCGCCGAGGTCGCCCAGGCCCAGGATCCTTTCGCCGTCGGTGACCACGATGACCGAGACCTTGCGATCGGGCCAGTTGCGGAGCACCTCGCGGAGCCGGCCCCGGTCGGCCGTCGAGAGGTACAGCCCCCGGGGGCGGCGGAAGATATGCCCGAACTTCCGGCAGGCCTCGCCCACCGTCGGGGTGTAGATCAGCGGCATCATCTCGGTGAGGTGGTCGTCGATCAACCGGTAGAACAGCACCTCGTTCCGGTCCTGGAGACCGATCAGGAAGATGTACTTCTCGATGTCGCTGGTCTTGGCGTCGAAGTTGTGGCGCACCCGCCGGAGCTGTTCCTCCATGGTGAGCACCCGGGGCGGCAGCAGCCCCTGGAGGCCCAGCGTGTCCCGCTCCACCTGGGTGAAGCCGGTGCCCTTGTTACGGCGCGGGTCCTGGATCAGATGGAGCCCGCGCAGCGAAGTCGGCGTTTTCATGCGGGAAATCTATTCCGGCGGGCGGCGGAGATGGATGAACCGGGCAGGAAGTCCCCCCGTTCCGTCCGGGATCTTCCTGCTGAATTCATGGGAGCGTCATAATCCGGTGCTTAGCTTCCTCCCAGCGTGAGACGCCGGGGCCGACCGGTGAGCCCCGCAGTCAAGCGAGGGCCAGCCGTGGACGGCGAGTTAGGGCGCCGTCCCCATGAGGATGCACGAGCCGCATCCGCCCCGGTCTCTCACGTTTTCATAGCAGGTGGGGGCGGA
>DASTEX010000527.1:0-3422 GCA_035709185.1 Gemmatimonadales bacterium | reverse complement strand
GGTCTCGATCATGACGACAGCTCCGTGTTCGAGCGGACCTACCGGTTCCTGATGGATGCCGCCATCTCGGTACCCCGGGTGCACATCCTGACACCGGTGCCGGGCACCCCGCTGTACGAGGAGCTCCGGGCAGCCGACCGCATTGTCAGCACCGACTTCGGCCGCTATTCCGGCGGACAGGTCGTGTACCAGCCACGCCACTTCGCGCCGGCCGACCTTCAGGCGAACTACTGGCGGCTGTATGAGCGGCTGTTCACCTTGCCGGCCATCTGGCACCGGGCCGGCCGCAACCGGGCCCGGCTCGAGCCCTTCATGCGCGGCGTGGTGTGGGCGGTGAACCTCCATTACCGCAATCACGTCCGGCACCGGATCAATCCCGGCATCGTCTAGGAGGCGTCATGCGCGTGCTGCTGGTCCGACCTCCCGTCCCGCCCTACACCATCGGTCTCAAGCACATCATGATCTGCGAGCCGCTCGAGCTCGAGTACGTCGCCGCCGGCCTGCAGGGTCATGCCGTCCGGATCGTGGACCTGATCCTCGAACGCAACTTCGCCCGGCAGCTGCGGGAATTCCGTCCCGATGTGGTGGGAACCAGCTGCTACATCACGGGCGTCAACGAGGTCATCAAGCTCTGCCGCGCGGTCAAGCAATGGAATCCCCGCTGTCGAACCGTGGTCGGGGGCGTGCATGCGTCGCGGGTTCCCGAGGACTTCCGCGACGACGCCGTGGACTGCGTGGTCCTGGGTGACGGCACCACCACGATGCCGGACGTGGTCGCGGCCTTCGAGGCGGGCCGGCCGTTGGAAGAGGTGCCGGGCCTGGCCCTGCCCCGCGGCGACGAGCTGCACTTCACGGCCGCGCGGACCTACATGCCGGCGCCCGACAGCCTCCCCTTCCCCCGTCGCGATCTGGTGAGCCACCTGCGGGACCGGTACTACTACCTCTGGCATCAGCCGGTCGCGACCATGAAGACGGCCTGGGGCTGCTGGTACAAGTGCAACTTCTGCTTCACCTGGCGGATCACCGACGGCACGCCCCACGCCCGCAGCCCGGAATCGATCGCCGCCGAGCTGGCGCAGATCGAGGCCAAAGACGTCTACATCGTCGATGACATCTTCCTGATCAACCCCCGCCGGCTGGCGCGGCTGGCGGAGCTGCTCCGCGCGGAGCGGATCCGGAAGAACTACCTGGTCTACGCCCGCGCCGATTTTCTGTCGGAGAACCCGGACATCGTAGGGGAGTGGGCCGAGCTGGGCCTCCGGGCCGTGTTCGTGGGGCTGGAAGCCGCCACCAACGCCGAACTCGACGGGATGGACAAGGAAACCACGGTGGACCACAACCGACGGGCCATCGAGGTGCTCCGCCGCCACCGGGTGGACACCTACGGCTCGCTCATCACCCAGCCCGACTACACCGCAGCCGATTGGCAGCGGCTGCGTCGGTTCGTGGACGAGAACCAGCTGTACTATCTGAACATCTCTCCCCTCACGCCGCTCCCGGGCACCCTCATCTGGGACCAGATGAAGAACCGGACGACGGTTCCCCGGCAGGCCCACGGGCTCTGGGATCTCTCCCACGTCCTGCTGCCCACCGGGATGACCCTCAAGCGCTATTACCGCTCGCTCCTCGGCGTGTACGTCCACGCCTGCTTCGATCCCCGGCGAGCGGCTCGGCTCTCGCTCCGCAACGCGCCCCCGATCTGGACCTGGAAGTTCGTGCGGTTATGGCTCGGTGCCCTCAAGATCGCGCGCCAGTTCCTGACGGCGCACCGCCATCACACGCCCAAGGCGATCGCGCGGGCAACCGACCGCGGGCCGACGGCGCCGGGGCCCCGGATCTCCCTCGGCCGAGCTCCCGCCGAACCGGTCGCTGCCCCCGGCGTAGCGACGCGCTCCTGAGGGCGGAATGGGCATATCCGGGCTCCAGTCGGCGCGGAGGGGCGGTGGGACCGAACCGGCAGAGTCGGGCCTTCGGCTGCGGGTTCAC
Source organism: Gemmatimonadales bacterium (assembly GCA_035709185.1). Lineage (GTDB taxonomy): Bacteria > Gemmatimonadota > Gemmatimonadetes > Gemmatimonadales > GWC2-71-9 > SZUA-320. The sequence goes on along the minus strand of DASTEX010000527.1, from coordinate 1,436 downwards.
CGGCATATCGCCGAGATCGATCCGGCCGAGTGGGACGCGCTGGTCCCCGCCGAAGAGATCCAGATGTCCCACCGCTTCATCCGGCTCTGCCAGGACTCGCTGGTAGAGAACGCCGAGTATCGTCACGTCGTGATCGAGGACGCCACCGGGGTCTGCGCCATCGCCTCGTGCTCGGCGATGAGGGTGCGACTGGACCTCCTCGCTCCGAGACCGGTGCGAGCCCCGATGCGGGGACTCCGCCGCTTCCTTCCCTCATTCATGATCGTACCCGTGCTGTTCTGCGGCCTTCCGGTGTCGTTCGGGCGGCCCTGCCTGCGATTTCGCCAGGCTCCTCCCCTCTCACCTGGACACCGAAGCCGCGTGCTTCGCCTCCTCTCGGCCCTCATGCATGACCTGGGCCGGGAGCTCGGCGTGTCCCTCATCTGCTTCAAGGAGTTCGCTCCGGAGGAATCGGCCGAGGTCTCGGAACTCACGGAGCTGGGTTATCGCAGGGCCCCGAGCCTGCCATCGTACCTGCTGCCGATCCGGTGGCCGTCGTTCCCGGCCTATCTCGCTGCGATGCGGGCCGGATATCGCAGACAGCTCCGACAGGCCCGCTCCAGCGCCGGCGCGTCCGGCCTCTCGTTCCGCTCGGTCGAGGATTTCTCGGCGGAATGCCCCGTCATCTTCGAGCTGTATCAGCAGGTCATGGAACGAGCCGAATTCCAGCTGGAACGGCTCAACCTGGACTTCTTCGAGCGACTCAATCGTGACCTGGCGGGCGAGAGCCGGGCGATCCTGGCCGAACAGGACGGCCGCCTGGTGTGCGCGGCCATCCTGCTTCAGCGGGGAGCACACACGGCCTTTCTCCTGGCGGGGGTGGACGATGCCCGAAGCCGCAAGACGGGGGCGTACGTCAATCTCGTCGCCGAAGTCGTGGCCGACGCGATCCGGCGGGGCGCAAAGGTTCTCGAGATGGGACAGACCTCGGCCGCGCTCAAGACCCGGTTCGGGGCGCAAGAGACCAGCCGGGATCTTTATCTGAGAGGAACCGCCCCTGGAATCGACCGGGTGCTCCGGCTCGCCGGACCGCTGCTCTTTCCTTCGCGCCACGCTCAGGTCCGTCGGGTGTTTCGCGACCCGTGAGGCGCCCGCCTGATCTCGCCGCCCGGACCGCTACCGTTCTGGTGGGCCTGCCCGCGGCAATGGCTCTGCTCTGGTGGGCCCCGGCGGGCGGGTACGCGCTGGCCCTCGGCCTGCTCACGGCGGCGACCGCGGCGGAGTTCGTGGTCCTGCTCGGGATTCGCCGAGCGCCATTCCGGATCAGTGCCGTGCTGGCCGCGGGCTCAATTCCATTGCTGCTCCATTTCACCAGGATCCTGCCCCCGGTTCCCGATGGGTGGACCCGGCTGCTGGTCGTGGTCGTGGTGCTGGTCATGCTGCTGGCGGCGTGGACC